>NZ_VPAM01000017.1:0-52836 GCF_013419215.1 Acinetobacter sp. YH12096
CGATGTCCTAGGCCTCTAGACGATAGGGACTTAATAAAATGTACTTCTGAAATTGGCGTCCCTACGGGGATTCGAACCCCGGTTACCGCCGTGAAAGGGCGATGTCCTAGGCCTCTAGACGATAGGGACTTAATAAAATGTACTTCTGAAATTGGCGTCCCTACGGGGATTCGAACCCCGGTTACCGCCGTGAAAGGGCGATGTCCTAGGCCTCTAGACGATAGGGACGTTTCAGAGGTGGGCGTATATTAGGGTGAAAATCGGGGGGTGTCAAACGCTTTTCTATAAATAAATTCAGTTTTTGTTGTTGAGTGCATAAAATTAAAACAATTTGCTAAAAATGTTTGAAAAATACATTATTTATGTCGGTTTTTTCAACACTTGTAAGATTGTAGCAATAACTTCTGGATGCGTTAAATATCCAGCAATATCGTGTGGGTGTTCAATCGATGTCTGAATTTGCTGGTTAATAATGGCGGGTTGAAAATCAAATGGTGCCTGACTCAGTGGAAAAGCGCTGAGAAAATCATCATGTGAATAAAAGTTTAACCAATCGCCTGAAATTGCATCAGGTCGCTGTAAAGGCTGAGGTAAGTGGGCTTGGATGACACGAAAAGCCAAAGGTGAGCCCAAGGTGATAAAGCGCTGTATGTTGAGTTCAGGATGTAACAGTAAAAAATGATACGCAATCACGCTACCTAGCGAATGTGCAATCAACAGGGTGGGTTTCGTTTGATGTAATTGCTCATGCAGACGAGTATGAACTGCCTGAATAAAGTGTGGATTGGATAAATAGAGATAAGTTTCGACCAAAAATTTATGCAAAAGTGTGGCATGTAATTTGGGGAAATAATTCATTAAAACTGCAAAATCGCGTAGCGCAAGATCTTTGCCGAGTGCGGTGATCGATTTGAATGACTGGCTCAATCCAATAGCATCATTGAGGGTGATGTCAGGTAGATTGTTTTGTACGGCATGATGCTCAAGTACTTTTGGTGATTTTTCTGGGAGTTCAGTACGATGGATAAACGGAAAATGTGGCCACGTTTGAGGCGTCAAGGTGCTGGCTTGAAGCATATTCTGTAAATGATAACGCGTGAGTAAGTCCCCATAAAAAGGCATGCGCATATGGTGCTGTATATACGATAAAAAAGTCTCTTGATGGCTTTGCTTTAAGCCTTGAGACAATAGTGCAAGCCAATGCTGTTCGAGCGAACGTGCAGTTTGTTGCTGTTGATTCATGCCATGGATAAAGATGATCTGCATATTGCACCTCATCGACGGACCAGTTTTTATTCTACTTTTATTAAAATATAGCCATAAAAAAAGAGCAACCGAAGTTACTCTTTTATCGTGTTTGGCATGACAACGTAGATCAATCTTTGTTGTGATACAAGGTGTAGTAGCTGATATAACACGCCACAATGAAGATCATACAGCAGATAAAGCCAGTTAACATTTCTGGGTCAAATACCATACTAATACAGGTAATCAGACAGAATACAAAACCGAGTATCGGCACAATTGGGAAGAGTGGTGCAGCAAAAGCTAAATCTTTTGCAGTTTTGCCTTCTTTATACCACTGACGACGGAAGTTGAATTGGCTTAAACAAATACTCATCCATACCACCACCATGGTAAATGCCGCGACACCTAACAAGTTTTTGAAGATGGTTTCTGGAGCGAATTGTTCAGACAGTAAGCCCGGCATACCACCGATCATGGTCACGATCACGGCAACATAAGGAATACCGCGCGAGTTCACTTTAGAGAACACTGCAGGTAATTGCTTACTATAGGACAATGACCACATCATTCGAGATGCAGCAAATAAACCTGAGTTTGCAGCAGAAAGTAGGGCTGTGATAATCACAAAGCGGATGATGTCTTCTGCATAAGGAATACCAATGTGCTGGAATACCGTTACGAAAGGTGAACTACTTACACCTTCGGCAGATAAGCCGGCTTCTTGGTGTGGCAATAATGCAGTAATAACAACAATAGTACCCACAAAGAAAATCAATAAGCGGAAAATCGCCGTGTTAATGGCTTTAGGCACATTTTTCGCTGGATCTTTGGTTTCACCCGCAGCAACACCAATCAGCTCAGTACCAGAGAATGCGAAGTTAACAATCAACATTGTAGCGAATATTGGGAACAAGCCTTCAGGGAACCATCCTTGTGCAGTGAGGTTGCTAAACAGCGGTGCAGCTTCATAGCCTCGATAGCCTAAAACACCAAAAATGGCCAATAGACCTAAAATAATAAAGGCAACAACGGTAATTACTTTGACTAAGGCTAGCCAAAATTCAGATTCAGCAAACCATTTGGTTGAAATCATATTCAAGCAGAATACAAAAGCACCAAAGATTAGGGTCCACATCCACATAGAGCTGTCTGGGAACCATTCCTGCATTAAAAGTGCAGCAGCAGTAAATTCAGTTCCTAGCGTTACTGACCATGTCAGCCAATACAGCCAAGTGATGGTATAACCCGTACCCGGTCCGATATAGCGTTTAGCATAAGCGCCAAATGAACCAGATTCTGGCATATGTACAGCGAGCTCGCCTAAGCAAAGCATCACCATATAGGCGATAATACCGCCTAAAAAATACGAAATAATGGCACCTACAGGCCCCGTTTGTGCAATGACTTCACCCGAACCAAGAAATAAACCAGTACCGATTGCGCCGCCAAGCGAAATCATCACCAGATGTCGAGTACTCATAGCGCGTTTTAACGGCGCAGAATTGCCCTGATGCGAAGCATCATTCGGAGAATGTGATGACTGCATAGAGAAAAAGGAGAATCAAATAATGAAGCGAGTAATTGTAGAGAAGAATGCAATGATGATGCAATCAATTAATATAAATTATAGATAAATAAACTTTAAGTTTGTCAGAGCTGACAGAAAAATTGGCGTCCCTACGGGGATTCGAACCCCGGTTACCGCCGTGAAAGGGCGATGTCCTAGGCCTCTAGACGATAGGGACGTTTTGAGGTGGGTGTATAG
Organism: Acinetobacter sp. YH12096; assembly: GCF_013419215.1. Taxonomy (NCBI): domain Bacteria; kingdom Pseudomonadati; phylum Pseudomonadota; class Gammaproteobacteria; order Moraxellales; family Moraxellaceae; genus Acinetobacter; species Acinetobacter sp. YH12096. Next base: position 3,014 of record NZ_VPAM01000017.1, read on the forward strand.
TACATAGCCCATCTATATTTGTCAAAATAGAGTTTGATTGTTATATTCTAAATGTATATAAATGAAACAAAAACAGAATCTTTTTAATGAAAAATAATTTTAATGAGTTTATTTCTGGAATTTTATTTGAAATCAATCAATTTAATGTGGGCAAAGTCCATGAAAGATTCTATATAGTTTTATTGAATTATTTGCATTGGTTTGAAGTTTATACAAATAATTTTTCTTCGTATATTAGTAAATCAGAGTTTGAAAGAATTATTGATGAACTTTTATTTAGGGATTTAGATGGGGAAAGTAGAATTACGTACAATCACCTTAAATCTTTAGATGATTCTCATTATTTTTTAGATATCCAGAGCTTTTTTAAATTATATTTAATCTTAAAGGTTCGAAGATATCAGTTGTCTAGTGATGATGTAGAACTTGAAAAATTAGAAAAAAAATTGGATGTATGTTTTGAGCCAATGTTGTGGAGTAAAGACAAACAAGATTTATTGGTTATTAATCGTGATTTTCCTGAATTTAAAAAACAGATGAATTCAAGTCGGGTGCTTTTGCCACTTTCATTAATAGTTTTTAACTTTACTTTTGTTGAATTAATATCTAATACAAGTTTGAGAGTATCTATCCAAATATTTCTAGCAATAGTAGCTGCGTGTCTTTTAGCTAATGTTTCTAAAGGTGCAAAATCCGAAAAGGACTCATTGGAGTTGAAAGTATGGGATTATATCTTGGTGTTGAGCGAGAATAAAAATTCATTAACGAAAAGCAGTTGAACGATTTCCTTAAATTATAGTCTGTACAGTGGTTTTTGTGGATTAAACTGCTCCCACAAATCATTTTTGAATTTATATGGAAACCCTAATTTTTCTCTCATAGGGAAGAGAAATAGTTTCATAAAAAAAGGTGGCTAATGAGCCACCTTAGCTATTTTATTTATCGTGATATAACCAATAATAACCTGCATAACACGCTGCCATAAAGATCAGACAGCCAATAAAGCCAGAAAGCATTTCAGGATCTGCAGCCATACTTAAACCTGTTGCGGTACAGCAGACAAAGCCAAGAATTGGAACCAGCGGGAACCATGGTGTACGGAATTTAAGCTCTGAAACGGTATGACCTTGTTTCAGCCATTGGCGACGGAAGTTAAATTGACTCCAGCAAATACTCATCCACACGATCACCATGGTGAAGGCAGCAACCCCCATCAAGTTTTTGAAGATCACATCTGCGCCAAATTGTTCTGACAATAGACCTGGTAAACCACCGATCATAGTGACCAATACAGCAATATAAGGCACACCTGTTTTGCTTAATTTGCCGAAAGCACGTGGTAATTGTTTTTGTGCAGACAGTGCCCACATCATACGCGATGCAGCATATAAACCAGAGTTAGCTGTAGACAGTAAAGCTGTAATAATGACGAAACGAATTAAGTCTTCTGCATAGGGAATGCCCATCAGGTTAAATACGGAAACGAATGGGCTACTACTTAAGCCGCCATGTCCACCAACATTTAAACCTGCATCGGTATAGGTCAACAGTGAACTGATGACGATAATAGTGCCGACAAAGAAAATGATTAAGCGCCATACCGCAGCATGAATGGCTTTAGGCACATTCTTTTCAGGGTTTTCAGTTTCACCTGCAGCGATACCAATCATTTCTGTACCATTAAAGGCAAAGTTCACGATCAATAGCGTGGCAAACAGTGGGAACAAACCATTTGGCAGCCAACCATGTTCAGTCAAATTGTGGAACATTGGAGCTGATTCATAGCCTTGGAAAGGCACGAAACCAAAGATGCAGGCAAAACCAAGGATGATGAAAATCAACACTGTTGCAACTTTCACCATTGATAACCAAAATTCTGACTCTGCGAATGCGCGTGTAGAACTTAGATTAGAAATCAGTACACCAGCAGCAAAGATCAGTGTCCATAACCAAATAGAGGTTTGTGGAAACCATTCCTGCATCAAAATAGCCGCCGCAGTAAATTCTGTACCTAAGGTGGCAGACCAGCCCAACCAGTACATCCAAGACACCATATAACCGGTACCAGGGCCAATATAATTTGTCGCAAAAGCACCAAAAGACCCAGAAACAGGTAAATGTACGGCAAGTTCACCCAAACAGAGCATGACCATGTAGGCAATCAAACCGCCAATAATATAGGCAAGAACAGCGCCTAAAGGCCCAGCTTGTGAAATAACTTCACCTGAACCCATAAACAAACCAGTACCAATTGCACCACCAAGTGAGAGCATCACAAGGTGTCGAGTCGTCATCGCACGTTTAAGCGATGGACTTTTACCTTCAGCAGACGAGTGTTGCGAAGGTTCAGAGGGAGATTGCATAGTGAAATGAAAATTGAACGAAAGGTATATTTTATGATTGAATGCAGTGAAATGATTGATAAATCGAATTTTTCTTATAATGTGATAATACTGATCTAAAATTTAAATCTTTAGCACTGACCATTGGATTAATGGTCAGGAGTTTGATACTCAGCTTCAGAAGTTGCAGGTACTTGAGTTTGTTCAGCTACAGGGGCTTTGTTGTCATCGCGGCTCACAATATACAGATAGAGTGCAGATGGAAATAAGATGGCTAAAACCAAGAGCAACTTTTTAAACATAGGGTATTCTTACATCAAAATAGATCAAGCTGAAGTATAAACAAAACCAGTCAGGCTGTAATTAATTAAAGTTTGTGGTTTTTCTGTTCTAGATTGGACAGTATGATTTGGTAAATGTCGGGGTAGTGTTGTTTAAAGTTCCGTTGTTGCATGATTGTGATGGTTGAAGCATTTGGCTCGACACCCAGTTTTAAAATTTTTTGGGTTAAAGCGAGTTGTGGGGAGCGACCATCAAAATGTGTATTCAGTAAGTTACCATCGGTATATTTTACTGTGAGTCTAATATTAAGTAGATAATCAAAAACATTAGGCAAACCAAAACCGGCAGCTTTGTAGAGTAAATTATATGTTTCTGCACGATAGCCACGGCCGTATGTTTGATGTGTTTTTAATAATCCTAATGCATTATAAAATTCTAATTTGGCAATAATTTCTTGTTCATTAATAGAACCATCGCCATTTTTTAAAGTCCTATTGATGGTATTAAAAGTGACATCGTTTGAGCTGGGTTTGCAATTAGCAGCAATCAGTCGCTTGATATCTTGAAGTGGAAGTATAAGATGCGCTGTGTCACACATTTTTTTAACTTCTTTATTTTTCATTTTACTGCTTTGAATATTTTTATTTTCAAATTCCTGCACTATGGCTGACCAACCATATATGTTTATAAATTTATAATAACGAGATGCATCATTTGTCATCCCTTTGATCTTTTTAAAGTCTTGAATGTTTTTCACTGATGGTGCATTGGTAGAGAGATTTTGTGGTAATGGAGCATTTGCAAAGCAATGCATACTCATTAGCAGGCAGCTGGTAATAACGATGTTTTTCATGGTTTGTGTGCTTTTAATAAATTGTAAACGTCAGGATATTTGGTTGAAAAGTCATTCTGTTCCATTTGTTTATAAACGTTACTATTGGGCTCGATTCCTGCATTCAGTAGTTTTTGAACCAAACTCACAGAAGGGTTACGGCCTTTGATATTGTCTAAAATTAAATTACCATCCACGCCCGTGTAATCGACTCCAATACTCAGCAAATAATCAGAAACGTCTTCAAGCCCCCAGCCAATTGCTTTGGATTGCAAAGAGCTTTTTTCTTCATACGGGCCAAATTTATACGTAACGTGTGTTTGTAAAACATTTTCCGACTTGTAGAGTTTTAATTTTTCAATGATTTCGTTTTGATCTATTTTGCCTTCTGCATTGGTTAATGCGCCATTAATAATCATAGAGGATGAACGGCCATTGAGTGGTTTGCAATTTGCTTTAAATAAGCGTTTGGTTTTATCGGCAGTGCTTTGACTCAGTGCAATTTCGCAAAGTTTTTCTATTTCCCCTTTAGGCATTTTACTTTTTAGGATGGTTCCATTTTCAAAATCACGAACGATTGACTCCCAACCGTATTTACTTGCTGTTCGGTAATACTGTATTGCTTCTTCGCTCAATTTTTTGGTTTTTTTCGCTTGTATTTGAGTGTCACGATCGTTGGTTTCGGGAATAGAAGATTCTTGGTCATCATTCAATGCTGTTTGATTTGTCTGATTGGCATCGTGCTCAACAGTATTTGAAAGATTTGTCGGTAGGCTGGCTTCGGGTCTAAAAATGTAGATGAAGATACCGAGACATACTATGCACAGGCCAAAGAGTAAGATTATTTTTTTCATGTTTTAGTCTATTTTAAAATGAATCAAGAGCGTTTTTAAGGCGCTCTTGATAGGGAAGATTAAAATTTAAATGTGACATCAGCAATGAACTGTCGCCCAATTTCAGATCTAAGTCTGTTGGTCGACTCACTAATACCTGGGGTGGTATAGATATTATGTCGATTGGTAATATTGTTAATGGTTAAACCGAATATTGCTTTGTAGTCTTTAGCGAAATTGAAATCATAAGTGGTACGCATATCCCAACTAAATCGAGGTCTAATCGTATCTGTAGCATAGGCTTCCAACAGGACACCATCATGCTCAACTTTGTTTTTTAGTTTATACGTATCTTTATATTCAGATTTGTAGCTTAAGAAGTTATTAATCTTTAATGGTAAATTTGAAAACTCAATGTCCCAACCAAAACGAGCAGTCCAAGGCTGATTGAAATTTTCAACAGGACGTTCATTAAATTGGATGAGGCTGCCGTTAAAGATAATATTGCGATCTTCAGCAGCGGTATTACTGTTAACGTTATATGACTCAGAATAGTCTAAATAATTTTTTTCCGATTCAGTGTAATCAAAGCCAAAGTTAAACCCGTGCAGAGAGTTTTTATAAACGACTGGCAGCGTATTTCTGAGTGTGAGTGTGTAAATGTCAGCTTTTGCTTTACCACTATTGCTATATTCAAAATGATCGATGGTGTTGCTGGTTGTTGGATCAATAAAACGATTTTTTGTGATTTCATCTTTGCTATCGCGATTCACCCATTTCAGACCAAGGTTCCAGTTTTTAACTTGGCTATTAATGGCAAACACAATTTCGTCAGCATAAGGGGTCTTTAAATTGGCACGTTGAATATTGGAATTAGCTAATATTAAATCTGATAACCCAGTTTGAGTCCAATAGTCTTCAGTTTGATTTTTTGTGCGTTTTAAATTGTATTCCAAAAATGCAAGTTGATCTTGCAGCTCAGTGGCTAAGGTATAGTTTGCATAATATCGATTCCATCCCGTAGTGAAGGACAAAAGATCATTTTTTAGCGGTTTATAGTTAAAGGCAGTACGAGGTGCAATATTTAAATTTTTCGACAAGCTGTCATAATCTGCACGTAAACCTATACGCGCTGAAAAATTATCCCAAGTCGATGTGTTTTCAATGAAGGTATGCACACGTTGTTGGTCAATATTAACTTTACCTTTTTGATAATACTTGCCATTTGTTTGATATTGGCCTTGATAGTTATTTTCATCCGTTGCTTCATCACAAAGAATATCACCTGCCGTACAGCTAATGCCTGAACTAGATGTAAAAGTCTTAGGCTGATTATACATATAGGCATCGTTAGGCCGTTCCCATGCAACTTTAGAATAGTCATAGCCCATACCAAAGCTTAATTGTTGCATGCTGTTGCCAATCTGAATGGTATCAAAAGCATTTTTTAGACTATACGAAAATGTATCTTGGTGTAATTCAATATCACTACTTGTGGCACCTTCACCAGGATTGGAACTCCAGTTTTTAGTTGGTGTTTGCTTCCAAAGAATGCCGGTAGTTGAATCATTTTCACGTGCTTGGCTTAGCGTTTGATAGCTAATATTTTGTTTTAATGTTGAATTATTGAGTTTACTTTCTAATTCACCAAAAAATGTCAGCGTTTCTGTATTGCTAATACTTTTTGAATTTATTCGCTTATCAACGAAATTTAGACTGTCCAAATCCCCTAAATCAAAGCCAAACTTCGCTTTGGTTGTGTCCGAAGGTGTGTAAAAAAGGGTAGTCCCTAAGTTGATATTATTACGCTCGCTTTTGACTTTACTGCGATCTTCTAAACCACTCATTACTGGAACGATGGATTCACGTTTAGAGGCATAACTATTGATGCCCCATTGTGCAGAGAGTTTGCTGTATAGATTCAGGCTTAAGCCGTGTTTTTTATATTCTTTATTATTTGATGATGTTGGATCTTCAAACTCTGCAGCTTCTTCTTCATCGGTAAAATGATAACGTGACCAATCACTTTCCGTGTAGTCGTAAGTAACGGAGCCGTGGATTTTGCCAATTTCAGTATTTGGGGTACAAGTTTCAGCATTAACTACACCACCTGTAAATTCGCCGTATGCTGCAGAAACATTACTATCGATCAATTCTAATTTACAAATTAAATCGGTATTTAGGGCCATCCCTTGTGAGCCACCATCAAGCTTGCCTGAATAGGAGTTGCCGCTTGCCAGAGGGTCAAGGTTATTGGTGGTATTGACGCCGTTAATTACAAATTTATTTCGGTAAGTTTGCGCGCCATTAATAGATATCTCGGATGGTCGTAGCTCAGCCTGAGAATCTGCAGAACGTTGTTCACGGCTAAACTGCACATTTGGATTAACTTTTAAAAAGTCTGTGATATTTTTCGAACTATTCGGCGTTTTTTCTAAATCTTCTTTGGAGTAGACGGTTGTACCTACTTCTGGCTTGGCTTTGACTTCAACTTCAATCGGCGACATTTTGAGATTATTGCTTTGAATAAATTGAGTTGTATCAATTTCATTAGCATAAGCTTGAGATGCTAAAGCAGTCAAAATTGCGAGATTGAGGGGAGAATAGGCAAAGCGCATGGCTGTCAACAATTATGCAGATAAAAACGATAGCGATTATCATTAACTTTATAAAAATAATCAATAGAAATGAGAATTATTTGCAATAAGTGATTTTTTAATACACAGCGAATTCAATGAAAATTTTGAATAATCAGAAGAGATGGTGATGTGTATTCAATAGACTTGAATAATCAGCTTGGAGAAAGTCTGAATAAGAATTGGCGTCCCTACGGGGATTCGAACCCCGGTTACCGCCGTGAAAGGGCGATGTCCTAGGCCTCTAGACGATAGGGACGTTTAGAAGATGGCGGTATCTTATTGATCCGCCATCATAGTGTCAAGTAGGTGAGGGCCGAGTTTGTTCAAAATATAACAGAACAGTTCAGCGGTCTTCTGAGTATCGTAAAGTGCAGAGTGTGCTTCTTTGCCATCAAACTCAATACCTGCCTGAATACATGATTTTGCCAGCACAGTTTGTCCAAACATTACAGCGCTCAAAGTCACTGTATCGAATACGGAAAAACTATGGAAAGGATTTTGATTTTTTGTCCCTGTACGTGCAATCGCTGCCTGTACAAAACCTAAGTCAAAATGGGCATTATGACCAACTAAAACCGCGTGTGTGCAGTTCTGTTGGCGACGTACTTCATTCACTGACTTAAAAATACGTTTTAATGCTGATTTCTCATCTTCAGCCATGGCCATACGCATCGGATTAAATGGATCTACACCAATAAAATCCAGTGAGCGACGGTCAAGGTTGGCACCTTCAAACGGATTGATATGTGCATGGTGGGCTTCACCCGGTACAAAATTACCTTCTGCATCATACACAATAGGAATCGCTGCAATTTCCAGTAAGGCATCGGTCTGTGAATTAAAACCTGCTGTTTCGACATCGACAACAACAGGTAGGAATCCACGGAAACGTTGACCAATGACTGGTCGAGTTTCATCTGTCACACTTTTCTCCATTGGATGGTCTTACCCGCATACAACGGAATAATTTTTTCGCCATCCAAGTAGTCTAAACTTTCAGGGATCACTTGATCTTCTTTTACCAAAGTAATGGTATTGGTATTTCGAGGGAGTCCGTAGAAGTCTGCACCAAAGTGGCTTGCAAAACCTTCTAAACGGTCGATTTTACCGACTTGATCAAATGCTTGAGCGTATAGCTCAATTGCTGTTGGTGCACTATAACATCCTGCACAGCCACATGCATTTTCTTTAGCATTTTTTGAGTGCGGCGCACTGTCTGTACCTAAGAAAAATTTAGGGTTCGCACTGGTCGCGACTTCGAGCAAAGTTTGCTGATGGGTTTGACGTTTTAAAATCGGTAAGCAATAGAAATGCGGTTTAATACCACCCACCAACATATCATTACGGTTAAATAATAAATGTTGCGGTGTGATTGTCGCAGCGACATTACGGTCTTGTTCTAATACAAAATGCGCAGCTTCACTGGTGGTGATGTGTTCTAGCACCAATTTTAATTTAGGGAACTGTTTTAACAGTGGAGATAGCACTTCATCTAGGAAACGTTTTTCACGGTCAAAAATATCGACATGGTTATGCGTCACTTCACCATGTAACAGTAATGGTACTTGGTGTTCTTCGAGCTGCTCAATCACACCATATACTTTACTAATGTCACTGACACCACTGTCCGAGTTCGTGGTTGCACCTGCTGGATAGAGCTTAATGGCATTAACATGCTCAGATTCTTTAATTTTTTTAACTTCACTTGCAGGTGTGTTGTCTGTGAAATAGAGCACCATGCGCGGGTCAAAGTGAACGCCTTCAGGAACATGTGCCATGATACGTTCACGGTATGCATTTGCTTCTTCAACGGTTTTTACCGGTGGTACGGTGTTTGGCATACAAATCGCGCGAGAGAATTGTTGTGCTAAATCAGGAACTGTACGCTTTAGGGCTAGACCGTCACGTAAATGTGCATGCCAATCATCTGGCTGAAGAAGAGTAATCGTATTCACAGCGATTCCAAGCTTGGAAATAAAACAAATGATAATGCAAATAATGTGAAAATGGTAACGAGATTTATGTACAAATGACTGAACAGATATAAATAAAGAATAAAAACTGTGGTATTTTTAAATGACTAAAAAAATTAGATAAATGCTTGGAAATGGAATACAAGTATAACCTTGCAAAGTTGCAATACGATAAAGAAAAAATAGAGGAACTGATTACACGGCAAACTCGTCGTGTAGGGGAAATGTTTCCTAAAAAACTGGAAACTCAATTTTGGACTTTAAGTCTCGATCGTGCACAAACCAACATACGTCATTTTTTTTGGATGGGAGTGTTGATCTACTTTGTGCTCACGATGCTGATCATTCCCGGAGATTACTGGATAATTAATCAACAGCATTTTGTGCATGATTTTATTCGTTGTTTGCTTGGTCAGCTCAATGGTGCGCTGTGTCTTTTGGCTTTATATACCTTTGCCCGTTACGACCGTCTGAAGCCTTATTTTTCACATGCCAGTATGTTTGTAGTGTTTTGGGCTGTTATTTCAATGTCTTGGCTCACCATGACCGTGTATACCGAAGCACTTAAACATCAGGCCATGATGATCCTTTGTATGATTTACATCTTGAGCTATATTTTGACGGGGGTAAAACCGGTCCAAATGTTGATGTCTGGATTGTTGGCTGCTGTGGTCACCATGTTGATGCTTTTTTCATTAGAAGTGAAATTTGATGTGATGGTGTTGGGGCGTGTACTGATTGGAAGCTGTGTATTGGGTTTTGCAATCAGTAAGATGCTCTGTGCGCGTGAACGGATGATATTTTTGAATATGCTGCGCGCGGATATTAGTGAAAAAATCCATCGTATTCATACCACAGAGCTTTTACATTTAAGTCAGCATGATGAATTAACCAAGATTTCAAACCGACGTACTTTTGATGAAATGCTTGATACCTTTTATGAGCAATCTCGACGTAATAACACCTCGCTTGCTGTGCTATTTATCGATGTCGATCATTTTAAAAACTATAACGATTTCTACGGTCATCAAAAAGGCGATGATGTAATTTCAACCATTGCCAAAACCATTAAAAATGCCATTCGACATATGGATTTTGTAGCGCGATATGGTGGTGAAGAATTTGTGGTTTTATTGCCTGAAACCGATGCGCATGGTGCTTATGCGGTAGCGTCAAATATTTATAAAGCAATCGATCGTTTAGAAATTCCACATGCCAAATCACAGGTTTCAAATCACGTCACTATTAGTTTGGGTATTACGGTATATCGTGCTGAAAATATGACGAAGGATGAACTGTTAAATATTGCCGATCAGGCGTTGTATCGTGCGAAACAATTAGGCCGGAATCAAATTTACTATCAGTCGATTCGTTCAGCACATGTGGCTTAATGTTTAATAAAATTGAGAACTTCTCTGAAATCGGCAATAAAAAACCGCGCAAAATGCGCGGTTTTTTATGACTCAACAAATCTTATTTGTTTTTGTCTTTTAATTGAGGCACTGCAGAACCTGTACCTACTGCAAGTAAGCCAGAGTTTGTGTAGATACCTAATTTAGCGCGAGTATCTGTGATATCCAAGTTACGCATAGTCAATTGACCGATACGGTCAGCAGGACTAAACATAGAGTCACCTTTCTCCATAGTTAAACGTTCAGCTTCATAAGTGAGGTTAGGAGATTCAGTGTTTAGAATAGTGTAGTCATTACCACGACGAAGTTCTAAAGTCACAGTACCAGTGATTGCTTTAGCAACCCAACGCTGCGCAGTTTCACGAAGCATTAATGATTGAGAATCGAACCAACGACCTTGGTAAAGAAGACGACCTAAACGCAGACCGTTAATACGGTATTGTTCGATGGTGTCTTCGTTATGAATACCAGTCACTAAACGTTCATAAGCGATATGAAGAAGTGCCATACCCGGAGCTTCGTAGATACCACGAGATTTTGCTTCAATGATACGGTTTTCGATTTGGTCAGACATACCTAGACCATGACGACCACCGATACGGTTAGCTTCAAGAATGAACTCAACTGGGTTTTCGATGCGTTTGCCATTTAATGCAACAGGGAAGCCTTCTTCGAAAGTTACAGAAACTTCTTCAGCTTTTACTTCTACGTCATCTTTCCAGAACGCAACGCCCATGATTGGGTCTACGATTTTGATACCCGCATTAAGGTATTCAAGATCTTTTGCTTCGTGAGTCGCACCTAACATGTTTGAGTCAGTTGAGTACGCTTTCTCTTTTGACATTTTGTAGTCAAAACCGTTGTCGATTAGGAACTGTGACATTTCTGCACGGCCACCTAATTCGTCAATAAAGGTTTGGTCTAACCACGGTTTGTAAATTTTAAGTGCTGGGTTAGTCAATAGACCATAACGGTAGAAACGTTCAATGTCGTTACCTTTATAAGTCGAACCGTCACCCCAGATGTTTACGTCATCTTCTTTCATTGCGGTTACAAGCATCGTACCTGTAACTGCACGACCAAGAGGAGTCGTGTTGAAGTAAGGCATACCACCAGTTGAAATATGGAAAGCGCCACATTGAATAGCCGCAATACCTTCTAATGCAAGTTGTAAACGACAATCAACTAAGCGAGCTTTAACTGCGCCATACGCTTCCGCTTTTTTTGGAATCGCATCGTAGTCGTCTTCATCAGGTTGACCTAAGTTTGCTGTGTAAGCATAAGGTTCTGCACCTTTTTGTTTCATCCACAAAAGCGCAGCTGAAGTATCTAGACCACCAGAGAAGGCAATACCAACTTTTTTGCCAACTGGGACATTCTGCAAGATAGTTGCATTATCAGTCATTGTTAATCCTAACGATATAAATATAGGCACCGAGAATGGGTGGCCTGAAAGAATACATATATGTGCATGATTGTAGCACTTTTCTGCGGGGTTTTTCTAAAAAATCATGAGATACAAGCGATGAGGTGGAAAAAAATGATCGTTGAAATCTATTGGTGAATACTTCATCCAGTTTTTGCGGGCGGAAAATGCGTTTTCTGAATGGAATAGGATGTAAATATAAAGAAATCTATTTGATTTAAATTAATGGTCATACCATTATTGGGTTAATTTGGTTTTTATGCTTTTCATTGAAATGAGACTGAGGTCAAACAAAGCGTGGTTATTAGACTAAAGTATATTTTATAAAGTTTAGTTGTAAATAATAAATACAAAACAGATATTTAAAAGTTGATATGGAGGTTTTTAAACGGAAAAATAATATTTTTGTATTTTATATTGGTCATACCAAAAACAAGAAAAGCTTGAATGATTGAGTTGAAATAATTAAAAATTGCGGAGTATTTCAGCAATAGTATGAGTTTTTATGTGTTTAATATTTATATTGGTCATACCAATGATAAAAAGACCACATGCTGATATTGCTCAATAATTAAATCTTAGTAAGCATTTCAAGGAGATGACAATGCTTCAATGGCAGCAAATATATGACCCAATGGGGAATATATGGATATCAAGTTTAATTGCGCTCATTCCGATTATCTTTTTTTTCTTGGCGCTTGCTGTATTTCGTTTAAAAGGCAGTGTGGCAGGTACGATCACCGTTGTACTGGCACTGTTGGTGTCTTTATTTGCCTATGACATGCCTGCGCTTATGGCATTGGCTTCGATGGTCTACGGTTTTTTCTATGGTTTATGGCCGATCGCATGGATCATTATTGGTGCGGTGTTCCTGTATAAAATCTCAGTCAAAACAGGGCAGTTTGACATCATCCGTTCTTCGATACTTTCCATTACTGAAGATCAACGTTTACAGATGCTATTAGTCGGCTTTGCTTTCGGTACTTTCCTAGAAGGTGCTGCGGGCTTTGGTGCTCCTGTGGCGATTACCGCAGCACTATTGGTAGGTTTAGGCTTTAAACCTTTATATGCGGCAGGTCTTTGTCTGATCGTAAATACAGCGCCAGTGGCTTTTGGTGCGATGGGTATTCCAATTATCGTTGCTGGACAAGTGTCTGGTGTAGATACGATGGAAATCAGTCAGATGGTTGGTCGACAGTTGCCATTTATGGTGCCGATTGTACTGTTTTGGATTATGGCGATTATGGATGGCTGGCGCGGTGTGAAGGAAACTTGGCCTGCGGTTGTGGTTGGGGCGAGTAGCTTTGCGATTGCACAGTATCTAACGTCGAACTTTGTCGGTCCTGAATTACCCGATATTACCGCGGCGATTGCCTCTTTAGTGTCATTAACGATTTTATTTAAATATTGGCAGCCTAAACATATTTTCCGCTTTGCAGATCAAGATGCGACGATGAGTGAAGATGTGGCTGCACAAAAACAGCAAAAATATAGCTTGGGTCAAATTGCAAAAGCGTGGTCGCCATTTGCGATCTTAACGGTGATGGTCACGATCTGGAGTATTAAACCGTTTAAGGATTTATTTACCAAAGACGGTGCTTTACATGATTTGGTTATTTCGATCAAAGTGCCATTCTTACACCAATTGGTTCAAAAGATGCCGCCAGTCGTACCTGAAATGAAGGACTACGATGCCATCTATAAATTTGATTGGTTTTCGGCAACAGGTACAGCAATTGTCATTGCTGCGATCATTACCATTATTTTCTTAAAAATGAAGCCGAAAGACGCGATTGTGACCTTTGGTGAAACCATTAATGAATTAAAAATTCCAATTTATTCGATTGGGATGGTGTTGTCTTTTGCTTTTATCGCCAACTATTCAGGTATGTCTTCGACCTTGGCTTTGGCCCTTGCACATACAGGTCAAGCCTTTACCTTCTTCTCGCCATTTTTAGGATGGCTTGGTGTATTCCTCACGGGTTCAGATACGTCAGCCAATGCGCTATTTGCAGCATTGCAGGCGACTACTGCACAACAAATCGGTGTGCCAGAAGTATTACTCGTTGCTGCTAATACCAGTGGCGGTGTGACAGGGAAAATGATTTCACCACAGTCAATTGCAATTGCATGTGCGGCAGTCGGGTTGGTAGGTAAAGAGTCGGATTTATTCCGTTTTACCGTAAAACACAGTATAACGTTCACAATCATGATGGGGATTTTAATCACCCTACAAGCTTATGTGTTCCCTTGGATGATTCCATAACACGCATTGTGTAACAACGTTAAGGAAAGCAGATGAAAGTCTCTGATAAAACTGTTCAAAGTCTTCGTGTATTGATTGAACAAAGCAATATGCAAGTTGGAGATCGTCTGCCTGCTGAACGGAAACTGTGTGAACAACTAGGCGTCTCACGCACCTCTTTACGCGAAGCGATTTCTCAATTGACCAGCATGGGCGTGTTGGTCAGTAAAGTCGGTGCGGGGACTTTTTTAAAGCAATTACCAGCGACTTGGTCGAGTTATCAAATTGTGCAGCCCATTAGCAGTTTGATTAGTGAAGACCCTGCCTACCGTTTTGATGTGCAAGAGGCGCGCATTATTTTAGAAGGTGGTACTGCATGGTATGCGGCACAACGTGCTACAGCAGAGGACTTGGCACATATCCGACATTATTATGATCAGATCAATCATTTTCAGGCTTTAGGCAATGACGATGAAGCAGCGCGTGCAGATGCCAAATTTCATTTAGCAATTGCTGAAGCTTCACACAATTTAGTGTTGATTCAGATGATGCGTGGTCTATTTGATCTGTTGCAATTTAATGTCGTTTTAGGTCGTCGAAAAGTTTATAGCGAAGCACACCGATTTGATCAATTGCACGATCAGCACTTTCAAGTCATGAATGCAATTGAACGTCGTGATCCTGAAGCTGCACGTAAAGCAGTCTGTGGACACATTGAGTTTGTAGTACAACAGGTGCGTATGATTGATGAAGAAGAAGCTCGACGTCAGCGTGCCAGTCGATTAAACAGGATATAAGCATGATTATTTCTTCTGCCAATGACTACCGTGAAGCGGCACGTCGTCGTTTACCGCCATTTTTATTTCATTATATCGATGGCGGGGCGTATGCCGAATATACCTTAAAGCGTAATGTAGAAGATTTATCAAAAATAGCGTTGCGTCAACGTGTGCTGAATGACATGTCACAGCTGAGTTTAGAAACCCAACTGTTTAATGAAACCTTATCAATGCCTGTGGCTTTATCACCTGTGGGTTTAACGGGAATGTATGCACGCCGCGGCGAAGTTCAAGCAGCAGTAGCCGCAGATAAAAAGGGCATTCCATTTACGCTGTCTACCGTTTCAGTTTGTCCAATTGAAGAAGTGGCGCCAGCGATTCAGCGTCCCATGTGGTTTCAGTTATATGTGCTACGTGACCGTGGCTTTATGAAAAATGCCTTAGAACGTGCCAAAGCAGCAGGCTGTTCAACTCTGGTGTTTACCGTGGATATGCCTGTTCCGGGCGCGCGTTACCGTGATGCACACTCGGGGATGAGCGGCCCAAATGCTGCTATGCGCCGTTATATGCAGTCGTGTTTCCACCCACACTGGGCGTGGAATGTGGGTTTATTAGGTCGTCCGCATGACTTAGGGAATATTTCTAAATACTTGGGCAAACCAACAGGTTTGGAAGATTATATCGGCTGGTTGGGCAATAATTTTGACCCATCAATTTCATGGAAAGACCTTGAGTGGATTCGTGAATTTTGGGATGGCCCGATGGTCATTAAAGGCATACTTGATCCTGAAGATGCCAAAGATGCAGTGCGTTTTGGTGCAGATGGCATCGTGGTGTCAAACCATGGTGGCCGTCAGCTCGATGGTGTTTTATCTTCAGCGCGTGCATTGCCGCCAATTGCAGATGCGGTAAAAGGCGATATTAAAATTCTTGCGGACTCAGGTATTCGAAATGGTTTAGATGTGGTG
This sequence comes from Acinetobacter sp. YH12096, assembly GCF_013419215.1. Lineage (NCBI taxonomy): Bacteria > Pseudomonadati > Pseudomonadota > Gammaproteobacteria > Moraxellales > Moraxellaceae > Acinetobacter > Acinetobacter sp. YH12096. The sequence goes on from NZ_VPAM01000017.1 coordinate 18,745, forward strand.
CGTATGCTGGCTTTGGGTGCGGATACCTGTATGCTCGGTCGCGCGTTTGTTTATGCGCTCGGTGCTGCGGGTGGTGAAGGTGTTTCCAATCTTCTAGAACTGATTGATAAAGAAATGCGTGTTGCGATGACCTTAACAGGTGCAAAAACCATTGCGGATATTACATCTGATTGTTTGGTGAAGTTAGAGAAAGAGTTGGCTGGGTGATTTTTTGAATAGATCTCTTGGGAAAGTTATTCGTCATCAAAAAAAAAAATTAAAAAATGAAAGTTCCCTCTCCTTGTAGGAGAGGGTTAGGGAGAGGTATTTATTGATTAATTCTCCTAACCCTCTTGCGTAGCATTGCTACTCATCCCTAAGGGAGAAGGGATATTCATTATAGATTTTAATAACAATGACTAAAAACTTTTGATATGTGCAAATAAACCTACATTGTTTAAAATTATTTAAATCAATATTTTTTCATTGCACAACAATGCAATTCCTCTTTAGCGAGGAGAGAAAAAATTGAAAATGGAAAATTCTACGAGCATGCAAACTCAATCATCACAAACCATTCAAAACCTTATCAACATCGTCGGTAAGCAACATGTTCTAACTGAAGATAAAGACACACGTTTATACCGCCAAGGTCGCCGTTACGGTGCAGGAAAAGTATTGGCTGTGGTTACACCGGGCTCTTTGCTTGAGCAATGGCAAGTGCTGCAAGCGGCTGTGGATGCAAATTGTATTGTGATTATGCAAGCTGCCAATACAGGTCTGACAGGTGGTTCAACGCCGTTTGGTGATGACTATGACCGTCCTGTGGTGCTGATAAGTACTCGCCGTTTGGTTGGCATCCAAGTGATTAATGAAGGCAAGCAAGTGATTTGTCTACCGGGTGCGACATTAGACAAACTTGAAAAAGATTTGCTGCCATTTAATCGTGAACCTCATTCGGTGATTGGTTCTTCATGTATTGGGGCATCGGTTTTGGGCGGCGTGTGCAATAACTCAGGGGGTGCTTTGGTGCGCCGCGGTCCTGCCTATACAGAGCTTGCACTGTATGCACGAGTGAATGAGTCAGGTGAATTGGAGCTGATCAATCATTTAGGTGTCAATCTTGGCAATACGCCTGAAGAAATCCTCACAGCGCTAGAAAATAAAAAATATCAAATCAATGACATTGTGAATAATTCTAGTTGCTGTGCATCAGATCAACGCTACTCACATGACGTTAAACAAGTCGATGAAAATACGCCTGCACGCTTTAATGCAGATCCGAGTCGACTATTTGAAGCATCAGGTTCAGCGGGTAAAGTCTGCGTCTTTGCAGTACGTTTAGATACCTTTGAAAAAATTCCTAGTCAGGTGTTTTATGTGGGAACCAATTCACAAGATGATTTAACAGAAATTCGTCGTTTTCTACTAAAAGATCTTGCACGCCTCCCGATTGCAGGTGAGTACATTCATCGCGTGGCATACGATATTGGGGCTGAATACGGTAAAGATTCTTTTGTATTTATCGAAAAATTTGGCACCGCAAAAGTTCCTGCTGCTTTTGCCATGAAAGATAAAGTCGATGGCTATTTAGAAAAACTGGGTTTGCAAGGTTTTTCGGATAAGGTTTTACAACTCGTCACTAAATTTATGCCGAATCATCTGCCAAAACGTATGAATGAGTTTCGTGATTTATATGAACATCATTTGATGATTCGTATTGAAAATCAGGATGTTGATCAAGTTGATCAGTATTTGAAAAGGTATTTTTTAGATAGAACGTCAGGCAATTATTTTAAATGTACGGATGAAGAAGGACGCAAGGCATTTTTACATCGTTTTGCGGTGGCTGGTGCTGCCATTCGATATCGTGATACGCATCGTTCAGAAGTGGAAGACATTGTTGCATTGGATATTGCATTACGTCGCAATGATCGTGAATGGGTGGAAACTTTGCCGAACGCCATGGATGAGCAAATTATCCATAAACTCTATTATGGACATTTTCTCTGTCATGTTTTTCATCAAGATTATATTGTGAAAAAAGGTGTAGATCCTTTGGCAATGGAACATGCAATGTGGCATTTACTCGATGATCGTGGTGCTGAATATCCTGCGGAACACAATGTTGGACATTTATATGTGGCTAAGCCTGCATTAAAAAATCATTATCAAAAACTGGATCCGACTAATAGTTTTAATGTCGGGATTGGACAAACCAGCAAGCTGAAACATTGGAAATAATGCTTTTAAAAACAACATGCCGTGATGTGAAAGTTCACGGCTTTTTTATGAGTGAATAATTTATGCGTAACACGGTATTGACCATAAAGGCGAAGAATATTTTCTAAATTGTCATCCCAAAATATAAAAAAAACGCTAAAGTGTTATGCAACAAGTTGCAAAGCCAAAATAAGGATTCAGCATGACAACGACTAGCTATGCAAATATTTTAAAGCCTTTACATTTGGGTTTTACCACGATTAAAAACCGTGTCGTGATGGGGTCCATGCATAGTGGGCTGGAAGATCGTTTTTATAATTATCCTAAGCTTGCAGCTTATTTTGGTGAGCGTGCGAAAGGTGGTGTCGGCCTGATTATTACAGGCGGTATTTCGCCAAACCGTCAAGGTTGGCTGTTACCTGCTGGCGGTACCATGAATACGTTAGGTGATATCGCTCCGCATCGCTTGGTGACCCATGCCGTACATAAACATGGCGCCAAAATTTTAATGCAAATCTTGCATGCTGGGCGTTATGGCTATCAGCCTTTTGCAGTGTCAGCAAGTCCGATTAAATCTCCGATTTCACCGTTTAAACCGCGTCAATTAACGGACAAACAAATTCTTTCAACCATTGATGATTATGTCAAAACGGCAAGCCTTGCACATAAGGCCGGCTATGATGGTGTAGAAATTATGGGTTCAGAAGGCTACTTGCTGAATCAGTTTTTAAGCCGTCATGTCAACCAACGGACAGACCGTTGGGGTGGTGAAATTGAAAATCGTATGCGCCTTGCGGTTGATATTGTAAAATCAATACGTGCTGAAGTGGGTGAGAAATTTATTATCTGCTTCCGTTTGTCATTGCTTGATTTGGTTCATGATGGGAACACCATGGCAGAAGTCATTACTGTTGCTAAAGCATTGGAAGCAGCAGGTGTGACGTTATTGAACACGGGGATTGGTTGGCATGAAGCACGTATTCCGACAATTGTGACCTCAGTGCCTCGCGCAGCGTTTGTGGACTATACCGCTGAAGTCAAAAAACATGTTGCGATCCCTGTCATTGCGTCCAACCGTATCAATATGCCAGATACTGCTGAAGAAATTTTAGCTTCAGGCAAGGCGGATATGGTGCAGATGGCACGTCCATTCTTGGCAGATCCGTTTTGGGTAAATAAAACGGCGACCAACCGTGTCGATGAAATTAATACCTGTATTGCCTGTAACCAAGCCTGTTTAGATCATACTTTTAAAAATCAGCGTGCGACGTGTTTGGTCAACCCACGAGCGGCATATGAAACTGAATTGGTTTTTTTAAAGACCAAAAAACCGAAGCGTATTGCAGTCGTCGGTGGTGGCGTTGCTGGGATGTCTGCTGCAACGGTAGCGGCAAGCCGAGGCCATGCGGTGACACTATTTGAAGCTGGTGCAGAGGTAGGTGGTCAATTTAATTTGGCGAAAGTCGTTCCGGGCAAAGAAGAATTTCACGAAACGATTCGCTACTTTAAAGTTCAAATCGAAAAAACGGGTGTCGATCTGCGTTTAAACACGCGTGTAAACCGTGAACAACTTGAACGTGAAGGGTTTGAGGAAGTTGTTATTGCAACAGGTGTGGTTCCTCGCAGCTTAAAAATTGAAGGTAGTGATGCCCCGAATGTCTTGTCTTATGCAGAAGTGTTGAAAGGCGCAGCTGTGGGCAATAAAGTTGCTGTGATTGGTGCAGGCGGCATTGGCTTTGATGTATCTGAATTTTTACTCAAACCACCACATCAGCCACAACCAATGCCTTTAGCGGATTGGCAGCGGGAGTGGGGTGTTGATCCAAATCCAAACTACATAACAGAAGGTGGTATGCAGGCTGCTGAGCTCGAACCTCCTGTTCGTGAAATCTACTTATTACAACGTAAAACAACTGCACTTGGTGCTGGGTTAGGTAAAACATCAGGCTGGGTACATCGTGCACAATTAAAGAAAAATGCGGTTCGTATGCTGCGTGGTGTTCAATACAAAGCCATTACTGATGAAGGGCTTTGGGTTGAATATGAAGGGCATGATCAATTATTACGTGTAGATACGATTGTTGTCTGTGCTGGTCAGGAATCGGTAAAGCATTTGATGCCAGAACAGGGTGAGAAAACCCTTGCTAATTACCATCTTATTGGTGGTGCAAAACTAGCAGCAGAGTTAGATGCGAAACGCGCAATACGTGAAGGTGCGGAGCTTGCGGCTAAACTTTAAGGATTTGGCGAAACAATATTCATTTGAATGGTTTAGTTGTAATTTTTACTTGTCAGATGAATAAAACCTCCGTATTATGGCGCACATGGAAGCGTGGCAGAGCGGTTTAATGCACCGGTCTTGAAAACCGACGAGGGCGCGAGTCCTCCGTGAGTTCGAATCTCACCGCTTCCGCCAAATTCAAAAAAGCCCCTGTAGTGATACAAGGGCTTTTTTTTGTCTTAGATTTTAATTTGAGACGGCAATCTTACTTACTAGTATTTTAAGCAATGCTAAAAATGGATATCAGACTTAAAATTCAAGTCAGAAATTAATGCAAGGGTTGTCAAAGGTTGAATTAAAAGTAAGAGAAAAGAATGTTTATAGATTGATAGTGTTGAATTTATTTTTAATGGCCTATTTATTTAAATCTTTCACAAGCATTGGGGCAGAGCTATGATCGCTTATTTTGAAAAAATATCAATTGTATTTTATTTGATCAAATGTTTAGAAATGTCACGCCCCCTTGGCAAGGGGTAAAAAAGTGCTATATTGAAATCACAGTAGGTCATAACCAAGACGCTACTAATAGGTTGGACGGATCAATGACAGCTCGTTGAGTTTAGTAATTTTTAAGATGTTTTTGAATATTACAGACAAGAAATCAGCACTAGCCTTCCAACATAGAGCCCGCAGCAATGCGGGCTTTTTAATGTCTTTCAAAATGTGAAAATATAGTGTTTTTGTCAAACAATAATTAAATGCTCAACCTATGTTATTGATATATATTTACTAAAGTAAAATAAGTTTACATTGCCATGAAATCTAACATTTACAAAGCAGGTTGTTGCGTAAAGGTGTGATATAAAAAATTCAATTATTAAAACAAGTAGAGACGTCACTATGACACAGATGATCGATATTAAAGTGAAGGACCAATTTAGTCAGGTTTATGAAGCACAAGCTTTGGTGCGTAATCCTTCAGAAGAAGATTCAAGAGCGCTATTTCATCGCATTGAACATATCATTATTGCAGGTGAAATCATCCTACCCAGTATCGAATTACTTTTTGAAAGTCAAAAATCGGACAGTATTTACAAGCTTTTAGAAGCTTAAATTGAATGAATAAAAAACTCACCTTAATGGTGAGTTTTTTTTTAGAGATAGAACTTTAAGCTATTTGATCTGCTTTAAATTGATTCAAAATATAAGACAGTAACTGATAGCGTGTCATCGGGTTGCTAGAAGACAGTTCAACGTCTTGTTTACGTACTTGGATTTCTTGAGTTAAAACACCAGCTTGAAAACGTTGTACGATCATATGATCTTTTGATACATCATGGTCGGTCAGCACCAGTTTTGGTCCAAGGTGCAAATGTCCAATCGCATCTAGACATTGTTCTAGGCTGCTATATAGGTTGAAAAGGATGAGTGCCTGATCATTAGAATAATTGGCTAAGTTCATTTTTATTATCCGTGGTCAAAAATTATTGAGCAGGAATAGTGTATACGAATTGAGCAATATTAATCTGTATGGATTATTTTTCATTTAATGTCTGTCTAGGTAACTTTGGTTAAATCATTGAGACAGCTTGAGTCTTTATGCAAAATAAGTTGAAAGTCGCTTTAAATTAAAGAGGCTTGAATACAAGCGGGACATCATAGCGAGCAAATTCTTCAATGATAGTGTTTAAAACCATTTGAGCTTGAGGTTCCGCTGCTGTAAAGGTGAGTTCTTGGTTCGTTTGGCTGTTGAAGCATTCAACTTGTTCTATACGCCAAATTGTTTCAATGGCTGTATTTTGAATGACCACACGTCGAGGTTGTAATTCATCACTAATTTTTCGTGGCATGACATAGGTAATGGCCAATTGAACATTAGGCAATTCGTCTTGTGAGGTTAAGAAGGTAAATACCCAATTGCCAATTTTGCTGAGTTGCATAGGATTATCGAAAGAATCAAATTCTAAACAAAACTGTTGTGACATTGACATGCTCAAACGCTAGGAGGTCGGTTTTATTCTTGCGATTTTTTACTGTTGATTGACATTAGGGGAAGGTCGTATAAAACAGCAGTTAAAACCATAAAAGAAATAAGTAAATCAATAAAGTTAATATAATTCAATTTCTTATATTGATATGTTTGAAAAATAACTCACCTCATTAAGTTGTTTTTTGAATGAGAAGTGAGGAAAAGTCTCTAAGTCAAACCAGTTGTTGCAGATTTTTTATACTGTAATTAATTTGCTGTAATGCATGTTGTAAGAGTTTAGGTTGAATATTGGATTCATTTAGACAGGTGATCCATTGCATCTGACAGGCTTTTAATTCTGCAATGTCCGTGGCCTGTTGAATATTAAGCATTAATTTTTTTGCCATCAGCCCACAATAACGCTGTAAGTAACTGCACATAAAGCTCTGTAACTCATCAAAATCATGCTCGATGAAATCAATGATTTGTTCTGCTAATACAGGGTTGTTTGATGTTATGTTTTCAGGTATGGCTTGTGGGAGTTGATGGGGTGTAGAGCCCATCGCCTCCATTGGTAGGTTGTTCGTCAGTGCGTGCTGAGTCTGAGTCTGAGGAACTTCCATTGTAGGCATTGAAAGTTCATTAAAAGTCACATGTTCTTGCGCTGTGAAATCGGATGCAAGGCTAAAGGTATTGAGATCGGACGTATTGCTAGGCGCTTTTTTAGGAGTATTAAAAGCAGAAAAATCTGAGCTTTGAAGGCGTAGATGATCATGTGCTGTAATTGGCTGAATCAGCCCAAGTTCCATTAGTTGCTCAAGCAATGTCACTTCAGCAATGCGCTGCTGATAATGCACAGGCATTTGGTTAAAGTCATCAGTACCAATTAAGAGTAGCAGACGACGTTGTCTTGCATTTAATGCGAGCTGTCGGTCTTTTAATGTTTGAAAACCCAGCTCAGTTTTTTGATAGTTGAACATGCCTTAATTCCATAGCTCAAAAGAATTAAGGCAATCCTATGCAGTAATAATGACAGTAATATTAAGAAAATATTAAATAATCAATGATTTATAAAGTAATGACAGCAGAATTTTCTAAAGCTTTACGTAGGTACGGGTCTAAGTCATCTTGGCGTAACAGCCATTGCACATAGTCTGCAGGTAATTCTGCAATTGCGGTACCACGGTGTTTACCAAAATTAATACTGCGTGGAATGCGAGCATCTTCCGAAGCTTCGTATAATTCTTCGATGCTGTTGATTTTTAAGTGATGCACAATATGCATCAAAATATTGGCAGTTAAAATAATATCCATATCTGCGCGGTGAGCTTTACGGATCATTTCACGTGCTTTTTCACTGCCTTTGGTGATCATATATATCAAGGCAGAAATATTATGCGCTTCTGCATCAGGCCAAACTCGACGAGCAAGGGCAAGGGTACAAATGGCTTTAATTTTTGAACCATCTACACCGCATTTTTCGAGCGCTCGAATATCGTAGTCGATATTATGCCCAATGATATATGTCGTCTCTGATGGGAGTTCAAAACTGCTGTAGTGGGGCTGACCTTCAAGATCTGATTCTAAAATATGATGTACAGCCATTGCTGCAAAAGAAATTGCTTCATCACAACGATAAAGTTGATCAAAAATTTTAGATTTATCTAGGGTAATTTTGGCATCTGCCACCTGAATTGGAGCATAGGCAATCTCGATGGGTTGTCCATTTAGTGTATGGGTTTCTGTGTCGAGAATGATGGCTTGCATGTCCAGTTCCAGCATGTTGAATAATGTTTATGAATGTACATGATCACATCCACACTGACAAACCCATGCTGTGATTATTTGTAGGAATATTATGAAGATGGCTGCGCAGTGTTTAAATAATCTGCTTTTATCGCATCTGCCGAAATAAAACCTTTACAGCGGGATAAAGCTAAACCATCTTCTAAATCGACTTATTTTAAAGGCTTTTGTCCATCGTGATATCCAAAAATGTCGCTAAGTGGATTAAGCACTAGAGTATGTTCACGATCAATGGCATGGTGGTTTTTCGGCTTTACTTTTGTGCATATGTTTGTGTAGTTGGCAGGGGGTACAGCATTTTTGTTGATTTTACATTTTGCTTTAACCTCCGAAAAATAGCCCAATCTGTATCCAATGATCAGAAATATAAGTTCAGCCATTTTTCTGAGATCGGGGTGGCTGATTTATTTGAATGCTGTTAATCCATATCGAGCTAAAACAAAGTTTTAGTTCTATATTAATTTGATAAATTAAAATAAGAGTAGTTGCTTAAAAATTAGGCTTGAACAAAAGTTTGTTCCATGTATTTAATGATTCATATTCAATGAAAAATTGACTTTAAAACAACAAACAAAAGGATCATGGAATGAAAATGCTGCGTTTAACGGTTTTAGTCAGCAGTGCGCTATTTTTAGCAGCCTGCGGTAATGATAGTAATGACCAACAATTTAGTAATCCTGAAACAAACGCTGATCTCAATCAGATCAAAAATCCGGTGGTAACTACAACAGCCTATAGTCAAGACAATATGCCTGCTGTGAGTGCAGACAGCCGATTGATGACCTATAAAATGCTAGGAGTAGATGGCAAAGTTGTTCAAGCCACAGCCTTAGTCTTTACCCCAAAAACAGTTGCTCCGGCAGGTGGTTGGAAAATTGTGGCTTGGGCACATGGAACGACCGGTGTGGCTGATAAATGCGCTCCGAGCCGACAAGGTTTGCAAGGCACTGAATATTTATTGCAAATGTTATTGGCAAAGGGTTATGTCGTTGTGGCACCCGATTATGAAGGATTAGGGGAACCTAGTGGACGTGAAAACCATCCTTATTTGAATCTAAAAAGTGAAGCCTTTTCGATTACCGATGCCGTTGTCGCTGCTCGAAGTTATTTAACCAGCCAAGGTAAAACGGTGTCGAAGGATTGGGTGTCAATCGGGCATTCTCAAGGTGGTCAAGCCGTGTTAGGTGCAGCTGAATTCGCATCGCGTGCTGACTTAAACTATAAGGGAACGATTGCCATAGCACCTGCAAATAATCTTGCGCTCATTCTTGACGCAGGCGAGAAGTTAGCGGAAGGTAAACCTGCAACTGTGCAAAGTATGATTTATGCACCTTTAGACAGTTTTACTGCGCAGATTATTGCGGGTATGCAAGGGCATAAAAACAGTGTGGATTATTCAAAAGTATTTAGTGGACATTTGGCTGCGATTGCACCTCAGGCTGAAACAGTGTGTTCAGGTGAGTTAACCAAGTTAATTCAAGATGACATGCTCAGTTATGCGAGTCAGAACACGACTTTGGATAACTATGGACGCATGCAGTCTGATTTCTTAACTTTAAAGCCAATCCAAAACTTTATGAGTGAAGGTTCACAGCCTTTAACGACAGCGGTGAAAACGCCGATCATCATTTATCAAGGTAAAGCCGATCAGACCATTCCAGCAGATGCGACTAAATTTATGATTAGCCTTGCTAAGCCGGGAACATCGATTGACTACCGTGAGCAAGCGACAGCAGATCATATCAGTATTTATACCGATAATCTGGCAAATTTTGTGCAAGATGTAGAGACTCTCATGCCAAATCAATAAGTTGATTTGACTTAAATAGTGCTCGTGCAGATTCAACACGGGCATTATTTATTTAAAAACAGCACAAACTTCCCTCTCTTATTTCTAAAACTTCATGCTACAATACGCGCCAATCTTAGCACGGCTTAAAAGCCCTAATTTAATAGGACCTCGCTAATGTTTGCCAACACCTCTATTGCTCAATTTGACCCTGAATTAGCTCAAGCGATCTCGAATGAAGATGCTCGCCAAGAAGCGCACATTGAGTTAATCGCTTCAGAAAACTACTGTTCACCTGCAGTAATGGAAGCTCAAGGTTCAAAACTTACTAACAAATATGCAGAAGGCTACCCTGGTAAACGCTACTATGGCGGTTGCGAGTATGTAGACGTGATCGAACAATTGGCCATTGACCGTGCTAAAGAATTGTTTGGTGCTGATTATGCAAATGTTCAACCACACGCTGGCTCACAAGCAAACTCTGCAGTTTACCTTGCGCTACTTAACCCAGGCGATACAGTTTTAGGTATGAGCTTGGCTCACGGTGGTCACTTGACTCACGGTGCTAAAGTTAGTTTCTCTGGTAAAACTTACAACGCAATTCAATACGGTTTGAACCCAGAAACTGGCGAAATCGACTATGAAGAAGTTGAACGTTTAGCTGAAGAACACAAGCCAAAAATGATCGTGGCTGGTTTCTCTGCGTATAGCCAAGTTGTTGATTGGCAACGTTTCCGAGATATCGCGGACAAAGTTGGTGCTTACTTATTCGTAGATATGGCTCACGTAGCTGGTCTTGTTGCTGCTGGTGTTTACCCAAGCCCAGTACAAATTGCTGACGTAACTACAACGACTACACATAAAACACTTCGTGGTCCACGTTCTGGTTTAATTCTTGCGAAAGCAAATGAAGAAATCGAGAAAAAATTACAATCAGCTGTATTCCCAGGTAACCAAGGTGGTCCTTTAGTTCACGCTGTAGCGGCTAAAGCGATCTGCTTCAAAGAAGCAATGGCGCCTGAATATAAAGCTTACCAACAACAAGTTGTTAAGAATGCGCAAGCAATGGCTGAAGTATTAATCGCTCGTGGTTATGATGTTGTTTCTGGCGGTACTAAGAACCATTTGTTCTTATTATCTTTAATTAAACAAGACATTACTGGTAAAGATGCCGATGCTTGGTTAGGTGCTGCTCACATTACTGTGAACAAAAACTCAGTACCAAACGATCCACGTTCTCCATTCGTGACTTCTGGTATCCGTATCGGTACTCCTGCTGTAACAACACGTGGTTTTGGTGAAGCTGAAGTACGTGACCTTGCAGGCTGGATCGCTGACGTTCTAGACAGCAAAGGTGACGAAGCTGTGATTGCTGCAGTGAAAGAAAAAGTTGCTGCTGTTTGCGCTAAATTCCCAGTTTACGCAAAATAAAACAGACTTGAGAAAAGCCCCCTCAAGGGGGCTTTTTTTATGTCATCAGAAAAATTCAAAAGTTATCTAAACATTTATATTTCTGATATAACGGAATAAGAGATAACAAAAAATTTGCCCATCGCTATAGATCTGTTGGCAAGGTCGCAAAGGAACTTTATATGAAAAAACCCAATATTATTCTTTCAGAACAAGATTTACATCGCTTAGAAACCATGTTGGAGCATCAGTCTAAGTTGACGCCGACGATGGAGCATTTGGAAGATGAGATGGCGCGCGCTGAAGTGGTTGCTCCACAAGATGTCCCTGCCAATGTGGTGAGTATGAATGCCAAAGTTCTCATTAACATTGCACCTGCGACAGAAGCAACCGAAATTACACTGGTCTATCCACATGATTTTCGTGGCGATAAAGGTCAAGTCAATGTTTTGGCTCCAGTGGGCGCTGCCATTTTAGGTTTGGCTGAAGGGCAGGAAATAGAATGGCCGCAGCCTGATGGTCATACCATGAAAGTCAAAATCATTAAAGTGCTCTATCAACCTGAGCGTGAAGGGAATTATCTATAATTCCGCTGTGATATACAGATAAAATCCGCACACAAAGCCATCGATACCGATGGCTTTTTTATTTTTTCTTTATTGCATTTTTAGATATGAAATGTGTAAATGTTGTTAAGCAGATTTCATTACAACCATAGCAGTTTAACTTGGGAAAACTGTCAAATAATTGACAGAGTCATGGGCACGAAGTCGGCACACTTTATTTCAACAACACCATCGTTGCTTAATAATTTGAAGAATAAGGTAGAGCCCTATGACACAATTAGAATCGAATCATTACAATCCAGACTATCAATATCAGCATATTGAAGTAAAACCTGTAACCGGTCGTATTGGTGCCGAAATTTCTGGCATTCAGTTGTCTGGAAGTTTAGACAAAAGCGTGGTCGATGAATTTAATCATGCACTATTAAAATATAAAGTTGTATTTGTGCGTGGGCAGCAAGATCTCACCGATTTAGAACAAGAAGCCTTTGCACGACTTTTAGGAAATCCGTTGAATCACCCAAGTGTGCCACTCAAAGATGGTACAGCACATACGTTGTCAATTGACTCACGTGGTGGGCGCGCAGATTCATGGCATACCGATATTACATTTTTACCCAATTATCCCAAAGCCACAATTTTAAGAAATGTAGTTGCACCTGAACATGGTGGCGATACAGTTTGGGCCAATACCGTGACGGCTTATGAAGATTTAAGTCCGGAGCTGCAAAAACTGGCGGAACAATTACGCGCGGTGCATAGTAATAGTTATGACTATGCGACTCCCAAAGGTCAGTACAATGAAGAAGGTCGCCATTTATTCCGTACCGCGGTAGAAGTGGAAACCGAGCATCCATTGGTGCGTGTACATCCTGAAACAGGTGAAAAAAGTTTGGTTTTAGGTCACTTCTTTAAACGCTTCAGTGGATATAGTCCGGCACAGTCACGTCGTTTATTTAAACTGTTTCAAGAGCAAATCGTGCAATGGGAAAATATTGTGCGTTGGCGCTGGGCGGTTGGTGATGTTGCCATTTGGGACAATCGTGCAACGCAGCATCGTGCCATCAATGACTATGGTGATGAGTTACGTATCGCCTCACGTGTCACCATTGAGGGTGATGTACCTGTCGATGTAAATGGTCAGCCGAGTACTGTGTTGAAAAATATTCAAAACACCGACATTTCAAACTTGCGTTCTGAAGCAGGCCGTATTTATGAGAAAGCATCTTAAGTATAAGTATTAGAGCGCCATTTAAAACAGCATAAAAACAGATAAATAATGCGAAAAACAATGGTTTTACATTTTTCAGCACTTGCCTAAGATCGATGAGATCTTAGGCATTTTTTTATAGACGTGAGCGATCAAAAGAACACCGCCCAACAGCATTTGTTGCAAATATTGCGTAATGAAGACATCTTTCAGGGCTTTAGCGATCAGACTTTAGAACAGCTTGTACAACAGGTGAAATATTCACGTTTTCATGCACAGCAGCACATCTTAAAACAACAACAAATCGTGCAAGATATTTATATTTTGCTTTCAGGTACGCTACAAATTGGTTGGTTGCAAAATAATGGTCAATTGATTGTAAATGACTATATCCGTCGCCAGTCAGTATTTAATTTTGTCGCACTCTTGCAACAAAAGCCGTTGAATTATGATTATTTTGCTGCGACACATGTCGAGGTGGCGATCATTTCTGGAACAACGTTTTTAGCGGTTTTACAGCGTGATCCGCAGGCACTTTGGAATGTCGTGCAATCTCTCAGTCGACGCATGTATTTGATGTTTGAGCATAATCGTTATTTGAGAACAGCAACGCTAGAGCAGCGTATCGCAAGACATTTGATTCGACTCTATCAACAATATGGATGTCGGCAGGAAATTCCCCTGAAACTCAGTCAGCAGGAATTTGCAGAGTCATTTAATATTTCACGGCAAACGTTGAATAAACATCTACAACAATTTGTCCAAACACAGGTGATCGCGTGGAATTATGGACAAATCGTGATCTTGGATCTTGAGCGTTTAAGGCGAATGAGTGAACTTGATGAATAACTAGATTTAAAATTTGACGAGAAGCCATTATCGCAAATGGCTTCATTGGACTTGTTTTTAGATTAGTGCTTACTGATTTTATCCAAATAACCCATCATAAAAGCAGAAAAAACAAAGGTTAAATGCATGATGATGTACCACATGATTTTGTCATTGGGAATGTTTTTCGCATCCATAAAAATACGCAATAAATGAATCGAAGAAATTGCCACGATTGACGCTGCAACTTTAAGTTTTAATGAATTGGCATCCATGGTGCCGAGCCAGTTCAATCGATTGGTCGATTCATTTATTTTCAGTTGGGAAACAAAGTTTTCATAGCCTGAAAACATCACCATTACAATCAGTCCGCCCACCATAGTCATATCGACCAAAGAGAGGATGACTAAAATCAGGTCAGCTTCTGAATATTCTAAAATATGGGGAAGGACATGAATGACTTCTTGGAAAAATTTAATCGCGAGCAGTAGCAGTGCAAAGGATAAACCAAAGTACACGGGAGCCAGAATCCAACGTGCTGCATACATTGTGTTATGGAAAAAACGTTCCATTTAAGCCTCTAAAATATTGATTTAATATTTGGTTCTAAAGTATATGGATTAAATTTTACGATAATTTTGATAATAATTCATGTAGAGTCAGTTGTTTAATTTAAATCTAGATTGAATCTTTGGGTATCTTAAGCTTGAATTCATCTGTGTAGGTCATCATATCCATTCAAATGATGCTGTATGGCTGCTTAGGCGGATCTATATGCGACGGTTGAATTTAATGACGAAATTTGACTGATGAAATAGATGTATTTTTTGCAAAATACTACAAGACTTTTATGGCAAAACTTGTAGTATAAAAATGATTTTATTGAGTTTAATTGGCTATGTCACAAATTGATGTATTGGTGCCGTTAAAGGATATTACGGTAGATCGGGCGGAAGTGCTTTCGATTAAGCGGAATGACCTTGTGCCATTACTGACCGATCAATATCGTCTAAATCATTATGCTGATCAATTAATTCAAGCACAGTCGGTGCTGCTAGACGGTGTTGACCCTCAGTTGACGAAACAACTTAGTCAAACCATTGAGCAGCTGATTCAAGCCTTAGCCAATTCAAAAAAATATTTAAAGACACGCAAATTTAATGCCCTGCAAAAATGGTTAGGCATCGATTTGGAATATGGTTCAGGACAAGTTGAATATTATAAAAATCTAGATCAATTGCTTGATCGGGCAAATCATCTGAGCCAAAAACTACAGTTAGAAATTCAAAAGTCCCAAGCACGTTTTAATCAACTACAAGGCTTACGTGAGCAAATGGCGCGATATATCGTCGCGGCTGAAGAGTTTTTGTTGGAATACCCACAGTTTGTGAAAAATCAGCATCCGCTTGATAACTTTGCAGAGCGCTTATCGAAAAAGGTGAATACCTTGCAAACCTTACAAGCCAGTAATGATATTGCAATTACACAAATGCAGCTTTCTCAGCAGCTTTCTTTTGGATTATTAGATCGATATAAGGAAGCTCAGCAGGTGTTGATTCCAGCATGGCAATATCATGTGAAACAAAGTCGTCAAAGTAACTCGACAAGTTCATTGGAAAAGCTTGATAATAGCCGTGAAAATTTGATTAAAACTTTAAAAAAATCATTAGAGAATTCCTCTAAGTCTTAGAAATATAAGGTGAGTTATGACCGATTTAGATGCCAAAAATTTACCCGTTGAAGTAAGTAAAGAATTGACTGAAGAAAAATTTCAGCAACTCAATTTGCAGGAAATTGGCTTACAAACTTCCGATTTTCACGAAGTCGAAGCTGCACGTAAGGAATTGGCAGATTTAAGTCATAATAGTGTTGCTGAATATGGTAAAAACATTGCCACCAAGACGTCGACCTATACCGATGAATTATTAAATTTGGTGCAAAATAAAGATCTAGATGCGACAGGTCAAAAGCTCAATCAGGTGGTACAAGTCGCACAGCAACTAAACACCACGAGCATTTTAAATAAATCTAAAAGCTCAGGATTTTTTGGTGGTTTACTGAGTAAATTTAAAGGTGCCAAGCAAAGTTTTGATCAGCACTTTAATACCACCAAAGAGCAAATTGATGCTTTGGTTAAAGAAATTGAAACTTCGCAAAATGGCTTAAAAGCGCGTGTAAATACCTTAGATAAAATGTTTGAAGGCGTACAAGACGAATATAAACAATTAGGGGTGTATATCGCCGCAGGTAAGTTGAAAGAGCAGGAAATCCAACAGGAAATTGCAAGATTAACCACACAAGTTCAAGATCAAACAACTACGCAAAAAGTCTATGACCTCAACCATTTGGCCAATAATCTTGAAAAACGTGTGAGTGATCTACAGATCTTGCAACAATCTGCTATGCAGACCTTGCCGATGATTCGCATAATTCAATCCAACAATTTGATGTTGGTTGATAAATTTTATGCTATTAAAAATATCACCTTACCGGCTTGGAAAAACCAAATTAGCTTGGCGATTTCATTGCAAGAACAAAAGAACAGCGTGCAATTGGCAAATAGCATTGATGATGCGACCAATGACCTGTTAAAACGCAATGCAGATTTGTTGCATCAAAACTCTGTCGATACAGCGAAAGCCAATCAGCGTTCAGTGATTGATATTGACACACTTGAACATGTGCAAAATACCCTCATTAAAACCGTTAATGATGTGATTCAAATTCAGAAAGAAGGTGTACAAAAGCGTGAAGAAGCGACGACACGTATTCGTGCCTTACAAAACAATTTGAATCATTTAGTAATTGAATCGAGTGGTTCAAACCCTTCTTCATAAACGGTGAGGGAGGTGAAAATATAATCTGAAGGAGTATGTCTTTGCCTCCCATTGATGAATATGCGCTAAATCCGCAGCAACTGGAAACAGGGCTTCAAACCATTAAGAAGCGTCAACGCAATTTGACGTTATTGACCTTAACCAGTGTTTCTGTGCTGATCGTTTCAGCTGTGATGTTGTTTATTCAGCATGATATGGTTTATAGCTTTTTTGGCCTAAGTTCTAGCGTACAGCAACTGCATATTCCCGTCAGTGCAGGTGATTTGACATATCAACTTGGTGAGTCCTCCGACTATTTTTCAAATTTTTTATCCTTTATTGGTTGGTTATTTCTCAAACTCATCGTTTCATTTATTGGCGCATTTTTCTTGGTTGGATTTCTAAAGAAATTTCAATTTTTTAGAATTCGCTTCCAATCTTTTGTATTGAAATTTGTCGGCTGGATTTTATCGTTTATTATGCTTTGGTCAGGCTTAACTTATGTGCAATATGACCTTAATCATGATGACCGTGCAGCAGATCAAAAATTGGTACATTATGAAAAAAATATTCAAGAAAGCCCGTTGGCTTTCGAGATGGAAGATGCAGGATTGGCAAAACCTGTGCAAGCCTATTTACTTGCACAAGCTGCTTTGATGCATAAGCCTGTAGATCGTGCGACAGCCATTCCCTTGGTGCAATCTTTAATCAATACCGAGCAACAAAATCCAGCAAAATTCCGTGAATACGGTTTTCAGCCTGAACAGCTCTGGGCGATGCAAAATCAGCTATTTGATAAAACCATGACACCGATGGCGCAAAGCGTGGAAAAACAAGTTCAGCAAGCCAATGTAGTAGAAGTTGTTGTACGTTGGGTGTTGATCGTCGTGATGGTACTCACGCTGGTTTTGAGCTTAATTTTGTATCTACTATCTCAGCATTTCAAATCACGGATTAATCGAATTGAGCAGGGACTTCATTAACAGGCCTATTTTCTTTTTAGATCATTGCATTGCTCAGAATAAAAATCCCCATCACATTGTATGGGGATTTTTATTCTTGGGTAGATTAACTTGCGCGATGAAACAGTTGTCGAAGTTCCTGTGTAGAAAAAGTCTGATCATTCACTTCGCCATCCACAAGGTAAAAAGGAATCGGGTGCTGTCCCTTTGATTTTACATACTGTGTAATTTCATGCTGGCGGTCTGCAATATCTTTATGTTGAATTGAGCGCAGTACTTTTGAGCCATCTAAACCAATGCCTTCAATAATGCTTTTTAAAACGTGAATTTCAGCAATATTTTGACCGTGTGCAAATAATGCATGGAATAGGGCTTGGGTCAGGGCATATTGATCCAGAATATTGTCCAAGGCCAATATAGCTTGATGAGCCAGTTGACTGTTTGGCATACGTTTCATGTACTCAATATTGACAATCACATCTTCGCTATAAGCGGCGAACTTCGTCATTTCGAGTTTTCGCTTTGCTGCACTCGCACCATACTTATCGGTTAAATACTGCAGCACATCTAAGCCTTGTTCAGGAATTTCAGGAACGCGTTGAATCGGCAATAGCTCTACACGGGTTGCTGTATGTTCATTCCAGTTTTGTTTTAACTTTTGAAATGCGACATAACTCATGGGATAAACAATATCAAAGACAAATTCAATTTTCATTATTCTGCTCACTGTTGATTTTATACTTCTAGATCGATGGCTGATTGATGCAAGGGATTGATTGCGGCTTTATTGGTGGAACTCAAAAGCAGTCAAATCATCTGATATTTCCTTTGATTTAAAGCCGACTTGCTGAAATGAAACTTAAAGCTTTATAAAGATTTTGTAATTGATCAGGTCGTGCGTATGTCTTGCATAGACTTGGTGTAATTTCAATAAAAAAGAAAAAAATGAGGAATTTATCACGATATATGTGTACGAAGTAAATCAATTTAATGTTATTATACGTATATATATTTATGATTTAGAAAGAAATTTAATCATTTGATTTGTAAAACCGATTAATTTTATAAAAACAAACCGTTTCACCTATTTAATGGTTTGTTCTATCATTCTCTCATCAAATAAATTTACTCCTCTGGAGACGTTAGCAATGTTAGATCAAAATACTTCTGCTCAATTAAAAACCTTACTTGAACGCCTTGAAGGCCCGATTGAAATCGTCGCGACTTTAAACGGCACGGACAAATCAGACAAAATTAAAGAATTGGTAACTGAAGTTGCTGCTTTATCTGATTTAGTGACTGCACGTTTTGACGGTAACAACAGCCGTGCGCCAAGTTTTGGTATTGCAAAAGCAGGTGAAACTCCACGCGTATTCTTCGCAGGTCTACCGATGGGCCACGAATTCACATCTTTGATTCTAGCTTTGCTACAAACTTCAGGTTATGCACCGAAAGTTTCTGACGAAGTACTGAACACTATCAAAGGTCTAGGTCTTAAAACTGACTTTGATGTGTTTGTATCTTTAAGCTGCCATAACTGTCCTGACGTGGTTCAAGCCTTGAACCTGATTGCGATCTATAACCCAGGCACAACTGCAACCATGATTGATGGTGCATTCTTCCAAGACGAAGTGGAAGAACGCAAAATCATGGCTGTACCAATGGTATTCCAAGACGGTAATCACATCGGTCAAGGCCGTATGACTTTGGAAGAAATCATTGCCAAATTAGACACTGACTCTGCAGCGAAAGATGCTGAGAAAATGAATGCCAAAGACGCCTTTGATGTTCTTGTGATTGGTGGTGGCCCTGCGGGGAATACTTCTGCAATCTATGCAGCACGTAAAGGCATTAAAACCGGTATCGTGGCTGAACGCATGGGCGGTCAGGTCATGGATACCATGGACATCGAAAACTTCACGTCGATTCAAAAGACTCAAGGTCCTAAGTTTGCTGCTGAAATGGAAGCACATGTACGTGAATACGGTGTGGACATCATGAACTTGCAACGTGTATCTGACATCAAAGGTGCTGACCAAACAGCCAATGGTCTAGTTGAAGTAACTTTAGAGAATGGTGCAAAACTTGAATCTAAAACAGTGATTCTTTCAACAGGTGCACGCTGGAGAGAAATGAACGTTCCGGGTGAACAAGAATACCGTACTCGTGGTGTTGCATACTGCCCACACTGTGACGGTCCATTGTTTAAAGGTAAACGTGTTGCGGTGATCGGTGGTGGTAACTCAGGTGTAGAAGCAGCGATTGACCTTGCAGGTATTGTGGAACATGTAACGCTAGTTGAGTTTGATACTAAGCTTCGTGCTGACCAAGTGCTTCAAGACAAGTTAAACAGCTTACCGAATACCACTGTGATCATGAATGCATTGTCTACAGAAGTGGTCGGTGATGGTTCACAAGTCACTGCACTAAAGTATAAAGATCGTGCAACAGATGAAATCAAAACGATAGAATTGGCTGGTATCTTCGTACAAATCGGTTTGTTACCAAATACTGATTTCTTAAAAGAAACAGCGGTTGAACTTTCAAACCGTGGTGAGATCGTAATTAACGAGCGTAACGAAACCAATGTAAAAGGTGTATTTGCTGCCGGTGATTGTACAACAGTACCGTACAAACAAATCATCATTGCAACAGGTGAAGGCGCGAAAGCTTCATTGTCTGCTTTTGATTACATCATCCGTTCGGGTCAATAAAAGAAAGGCCAGTGTGTTTCGAGAAACACGCTGGCCGCGCTGAATGTTGTCATTTGAATATTATTTTTCTTAATATTCTCGTTTTACAGGAACTTTGGATGCTAACACCGGAGTTCCTTTTTTTGTCTGCAAAATTAGGATTCAAAAATGTCCCCACACATTTTGAATCCTATTCGTTGCCCAGCTATTTTTGTTTTACAACCTTATTTTTATACTTTCCCCAAGGTTGTTTCTCTATAAAATATAAAGCGGAGTATGCAATTAATATACCAATCACATCACGAATTTAAGATTTAAATAAATTCAAACCTTTAAACTTCTCCATTAACTGCTCATCTGTCTCCATGTATTCAGGATGAGGCACAATGCACTCAATCGGACAAACTGAAACACAAGTTTGGTGCACATAGAAACCGACGCATTCAGTACAACGTGCGACATCGATTTCATAAATCTTTGAGCCTTCATAAATGGCATCATTGGGACATTCAGGTAGACACATGTCACAATTGATGCATTTGTCTGTAATCAACAAAGCCATAAAGTAAACTCAAGCCTGATAAGCTAAAGTTGAAGCCGAAATATCCACTGTCGAATTGGGTAAGTTACGAATCAGTAAGGCGTATCGCATATCCACATCGGCAGGTACAGGAATATCCACGATATGACCTGAACCTTTGGCATCGTCAATTAGATTACCTTTTTTATCTTTCATTTCAGTTAAAACGAAGGTGATGTTGCCTGAAGTGGTCATCAGTTCTAAAGAATCACCTACAACAAAACGGTTTTTCACTTCGATTTTAAGAGAGTCACCATTGCGTTCTAAGACTTCACCTACAAACTGTTGATGATCAAAACGTGAAGAGCCGGTTTCATAGTTTTGATATTCACTATGTACATGGCGGCGTAGAAAACCTTCGGTATAACCACGGTTCGCAAGACCTTCAAGCTGAGACATGAGAGCAGGGTCAAATGGTTTACCAGCAAGGGCATCATCGATGGCTTTACGATAAATTTGAGCGGTACGCGCACAGTAGAAATAAGACTTGGTACGGCCTTCAATTTTTAAAGAATGAATACCCATTTTGGTTAAACGGTCAACATGCTGTACAGCACGCAAGTCTTTCGAGTTCATGAAATAAGTGCCATGTTCATCTTCTTCGGCAGCAAACATGTCTTCTTCATTGCGTTGTAATAAAACCGGCTCGCCGAATTGGTGTTGTTCTAGGGCGTGTTGCTCATCGGCATTTTTATTATTGCAGCATGATGATTCTTTAATTTGTGTGACTGGAATAACATCACCAGTTTCATCTTCAACTGCATCGTGAATTTTATAATCCCATCGGCATGCATTGGTACATGCACCTTGGTTTGCATCACGTTTATTCATATAGCCAGAAAGTAAGCAACGACCGGAGTAAGCCATACATAATGCACCATGTACGAAAACTTCAATTTCCATATCAGGTACATTGTGTTTAATTTCTTCAATTTCTTCGATTGATAATTCACGTGACAGAATGACACGTGTCAGTCCCATATTTTTCCAAAATTTAACCGTTGCCCAGTTCACCGCATTGGCTTGGACAGACAAATGAATGGACACTTCTGGAAAATGTTCACGCACCATCATGATTAGACCAGGGTCAGACATGATCAGTGCATCAGGATTCATGGCAACCACAGGTTCAAGGTCACGGATGAAATTTTTCAGTTTTGAGTTATGCGGTTGGATGTTTACCACCACATAAAACTTTTTCCCTAAGGCATGAGCTTCTTCAATGCCAATTTTTAAATTGTCATGGTCGAAAGCATTATTGCGCACACGTAAGCTATATCGCGGCTGACCTGCATACACGGCATCTGCGCCATAAGCAAAAGCGTAGCGCATATTTTTTAAAGAGCCAGCAGGTGAGAGGAGTTCGGTTACGTGTTGAATCGTCATGTCAATAAAGGCATAAAAAATTTATGGCTTTATTGTAGTGATCTAAAAAAAGGATTCAACCAAGTATTTTAGTTGGGTTTTCAAGATATTCCGTTTTCCAAATGTTTTAAAATTTGGCAATCATTAATTTGACTGGTTTCATTACAGCTAGCACGGAGCTTACTTAACTGTATTTTAAAATTTTCTAATTCTTTAATTTTTTCAGAAACTTGACGAATGTGATTGTCAATTAATTCATTCACAGCATGACAGCTTTGCGTAGGGGATTGCTCAAGTTCAAGCAGGGTTTGAATCTCGGTGAGAGAAATATCGAGGTTTCGACAGCGCTTAATAAAAACCAAACGTTTGTACATTTCTTCATCATAATAGCGATAATTGTTGTCTGCGCGGAAGCTAGGTTTCAGCAGTTTTTTCTTTTCATAAAAGCGAATACTGTCAACGCTTACCCCAGATTTGGTGGACAATTCTTTAATCAAATAATGTTTTTGTACGTTCATGCTTGACCTTGGAGTGAGTCCATAGTTTTGAATAAGAATAATACAAATCCATTGATTTTAAAATTGGAGCACATTTATGGCATGTACATGTAGTCATGAGCCAGCACCAAGCAAAACCAACAGTAAATTTCGTATCGCGCTTTGGATCGCCTTAATCATTAACGCCATGATGTTTTTGGTGGAACTAATTGGCGGGGCTTATGCACATTCTTCTGCGCTTTGGGCGGACTCGTTAGATTTCTTTGGTGATGCTGTTAATTATGGAGTTTCATTAGCCGTACTAGGCGCCAGTTTATATTGGCGTGCAACAGTTGCCTTGGTGAAAGGTTTTGTCATGGCAGCGTTTGGGATCGTTGTGATTGCCAAAGTGCTCTATGCCTATGCAAATGGGATCGCACCTGAACCGATCACCATGGGGGTGATTGGTATCTTGGCTTTAGCCGCTAATGTCATCTGTGCATACGTCTTATATGCCTTCCGTGAAGGTGACTCCAATATGCAATCCGTTTGGCTATGTAGCCGTAATGATGCGATTGGTAACGTCGCGGTGATCTTGGCGGCTGTTGGGGTATTTGGTACAGGCAGTCTATGGCCAGATTTGATCGTGGCTGTAATCATGGCGATTTTAGGTTTAACGGGCGGTTATCAGGTGATTCGAAAAGCACTACAAGAGCGTAAGCAAAAAGATATTTTAAGCACCCCTTGCGCTTAAATTATTACTCTTAAATCCACCGTTAATGGCATTCATTTCAGCAAGGTTATAAACGCAGATAAGTGGTCGTTAAGTCGCTAGTTGAAATAAAATTAGCAGTCAGTTTTATACGAAGTTTTCCTGACTGCTAATTTGATAAATCTTCTGAAATCAGACTGTATTTAATGGGATGCTGAGCTTTTATCTACAGACTCCAATTAAGTTATGCTTTACAATAGCGCGCGAAAATCATGTTTAAAAATTAGGTTTTCTACCTTAAAAGCTTTATGTTTAGGCCCCATTGGTGCATCAGGTAAATTAAATGTCGAAAAAGCAAGACATCATTAAGGTTGCGCTCCAACTCTTCAATTCTTATAGCTATAACTCGATTGGTATAGATCGAATTATTGGGGAATCGGGCGTTGCTAAAATGACGTTTTATAAATATTTCCCCTCTAAAGCCAAATTAATTGAAGAATGTCTCGTGATTCGAAATCTTAATTTACAGGAATCACTTGAAGCTGCTATTGCAGAATGTGATCCAGAAGACCATCTTTCGCATATTAAAACCATTTTTGCTTGGTACGATGCTTGGTTTCATACTGCAGATTTTAATGGTTGTATGTTTCAAAAAGCAGTAGAAGAAATATCTAAAGTTTATCCTTCGTCATTACAACCTGCGATTGACTATAAAGAGTGGCTTAAATCAAAACTAAATACTGCCTTACAAAATCTGGGCATTCAGCAAACTGAACAACTAGCTGCATTTCTGAGTAGTATTTTGGATGGCATGACCATCCAAGCCCAAATTGACCCCAACCAAGTGCATTTAGCAGAGTATTGGAAGCGAGTTGAAACCTTAATTCGTTTGGAATTGGCGGCTTAAAATTTGCTTGTAGGCATCTGGGTTTTAAATCTAGAGACGACTTATTTGTATTGATTAACCATCAATTTTTTTCACATAACTTAAGATTCTAAGAAAATAAAAAGCGCGATTATTTGGGGTAATCGCGCTTTGCTGACAATTGTGCGTTCAAATCATTCACTTTGTTAGCTTAAGTCAATGATTTGATTTTCGAACGTTTTATACGTTTTCTCTCATTTATATTTTTACCCTCTGAATGCTAAATTCATTCGGTTTTTGCAGCAAAATAGACAGACTTGTCTGTTTTTTTAAATTATAGGGGATCTTAGGTGAATTACAAGACAGGAAAGAAAGGTTTGTGTGTTTTTTAATCTAGCTTAAGTTTAAATTAATCCACTATTTTTAAAAATAATATTAAAAATTTGATCATTAAGCTCGATGCTAATTAGACGATAAAACTATTTTTACACTTGTGTGCATGACGTTGCTTGTTGGATGCAAGTGCATGGCCTAAGACCATTTGGTGAATAATTTATAAGCAAGAGGTATTTTTGTGAGTGGGTTCTCAGCTTTTTAGTTTTAAGTGAATTTTTGAATCGTGGATTTTACATAACGAAACATCTTCTATGGTTTTAAGCATTAAGTTTATTGATGAATTTGACTAAACTAGCAGCAAAATTATTTCCATGATTACAATTTAGAATTTTTATTATGTTAGGCAAAATACTTGCTGTATTAGAACAATTAGGCTTATCCGCCCAAAAACGTGCCATTCATGTGCAATTTTCCAACCCTGCGTTGAATGAAGAGCTTTTTATTCAACGTATTGATGGGGAGCATGTCTTAAACCAAGGCGTGCAAGCGACTTTGATTTGCCTATCTACTAATGCACTTATTCCACTAAAACAATTTATTGGCGCACAGGTCGCCGTTGATCAAGTGACTGATCAGGGCGAACTCTTTCGTACCACGGGTATTATTACCGAAGCCACCCAAGGCCAGAGTGATGGTTCACTCACGCTGTATAAACTCACTTTAGAAGATGCAACATCGCTGTGGCATAAGCGCCGCAACAGCCGTGTGTTTATGAACAAATCTGTTCGCGATGTCAGTGAAACTCTCTTTAAAGAATGGCAAAGCAAAAGTCCGCTTTTCGCAGCAAGTCTAACGCTAGATCTAAGCGGTTTAAGTCAGAACTATGATGTTCGGCCCTTCATCATGCAGTCGAATGAAAGTGATTATGACTTTTTAACGCGTCTTTGGCGCAGTGAGGGTATCAACTGGCTCATCGATGAAGCGCAGCTGAAAGCACCACATTCCTCAGCGCCAATTGAAAAACAAAAACTTCGCCTGATTGATGACAATAGCCAATATCAAGCACTCAGCCGTCGTAGCATCCGCTTTCATCGCTCTAGCGCCACAGAAAAACAAGACAGCATCACCAGCTTGATCGGTGAGCGTAGCATTCAACCGACTGCGGTCCATGTGCA
Organism: Acinetobacter sp. YH12096; assembly: GCF_013419215.1. NCBI lineage: Bacteria > Pseudomonadati > Pseudomonadota > Gammaproteobacteria > Moraxellales > Moraxellaceae > Acinetobacter > Acinetobacter sp. YH12096. The sequence goes on from NZ_VPAM01000017.1 coordinate 44,726, forward strand.
GCGCTGGCAAGCCGATGGACTCAGCCAAGAAGAAGGCGCAGGTTCAGTTCAAAGTAAACATCAGCATAGCCAAAGCCAAGACAATGCCAGCTTAAGTTTGGAACAAGCATGGCATGTCAGCCCTGCATGGATGCAAGATTTAAAAGGTGAAGATCAAGCCACTGCTTCATCCAATAGCCAAATTGAAAAACTGAATCAAAACCTAACGCGCTATCACGAGCTACAATCGAAAAAATTCAATGCACAATCGACTGTGCGCGATACCCAAGTCGGCTATTGGTTTGAGCTGAATGAACACCCAGAAATCGATCAACACAGTGGTGCAGACAAACAATTTTTAATTACAGAAAAGAAATTCTATAACCAAAATAACTTACCTAAAGACCTCTCTGAACAAGTCAATCAACTGATTGAACAAAGCCAGTGGAATATTAAACCGATCCATGAACAGACCGAGCGTCAGGCCAATCAGCTCACATTACAACGCCGCAATATTGCGACCGTTCCTGCATATAACCCACTCGAACACCGTCCAAGCACCCACCCGCAACGGGCCAAAGTCGTTGGACCAAGTGGTGAAGAAATACATGTCGATGAATGGGGACGAATCAAAGTCCGCTTCTTATTTACCCGTGGAGATGACCACAGCCATGATGGCGGTGCAGGCAGCAATGACAATGATACGGACTCTGCATGGGTAGATGTACTGACTCCATGGGCAGGCGAAGGCTATGGTGCACGCTTCTTACCGCGCATTAATGAAATCGTGGTCATTGATTTCTTTGACGGTAATATCGACCGACCATTTGTGGTGGGGCGCATACATGAAGCACAGCGCAGTCCAACCCAATTTGATGGTAAAGGCAAACTGCCAGACACCAAAAAATTGGCTGGAATAAAAAGTAAGGAAGTCCAAGGTGAAGGTTTTGGACAACTACGCTTTGATGACACGACTGGACAAATCTCGACACAATTACAAAGCACCCATGGTGCAACTCAGCTCAACCTCGGTAACCTCAGTCATCCGAAAGAAACTGCAGAAAGTGAAGGACGAGGCGAAGGCTTTGAACTAAGAACGGATCAATGGGGCGCAGTGCGTGCAGGACAAGGACTCCTTTTCAGCACACAACCGCAACAACAAGCAGCAGCAATGCACCTCGACGCACAAGCTGCAAAAGATCAAATCGAAGCCAATTTAAACAACAGTAAAGCCTTAAGTGAAGTGGCGAAAAATCAACAAACTGACCCACTTGAAGTCTTGGATAACCTTAAAAACTTCCTTGGCCAAATCGAAAAAGGCAGTAAAGAAAAAGCTGATGCCTTTAAACAAGCCTTAATGATTTTATCTGCACCAAACTCAATTGCTGTGAGTAGTCAGGAAGATATTCATCTTTCAGCGGATGGACAGATCAGCCAAAGTGCAGGCGATAGCATCAATCTCAGCAGTCAAAAATCCTTAATTGCCCATGCACAAAGCAAGATCAGTCTATTTGCAGCACAAGAAGGCTTACGTGCGTATGCAGGCAAAGGCAAAGTTGAAATCCAAGCCCAAGGAGATGGGGCGGACCTGATTGCACGAAAGGGTATTCAAATTATTTCCACGGAAGATAAAGTAGATATAAAAAGTCCAAAGGAAATTATTCTTACTGCTGGTGGGTCACAACTTAAAATTACCAGTACAGGAATATTTCCAACGACTGCGGCGAAGTTTGAAGTAAAGGCGGGACAGCATAAGTTTATAAATGGGGCTAATGCTAGTCTGATAATTCCAGTATTACCGAATTTAAAAAATAAAAATTGGATTGCTTTGGAACATTTGGATGCTGAAAATGAACCATTTTCGAATTTAGGTTACAAAATATTTTTTGAAGGAAATCAAATTATTGAGGGTAAATTGGATGAATCTGGAAAAGCTCACCATGATAATGTTCCCGAGCGAGCTATTAAAGTCGAGTATGAGCAGAAAGAATTCTCAGACAATCCTTGGGAAACATATGAATTAGTACTCAATCAATTAAACGAATTAGAAAAATAAGTGAATTAAAAATGACAGATTTTTTACCTTCAAAAAAAGATCTCCTCAATGCACTAGCTACTATAGCAGCACCAGTCAATAAGGCAATTAAGAAGGGCCAAGAGACTTTATCCGATATAGCAGACTGGCTTTGGGTTGTGCTTCAAGGCGATTTTGCAGAGGAGCAATCGACAGCTCAAATAGTAACAGGCACTGTTATTTCAATGATTCCATTCGTAGATCAGATTTGTGATGTGAGAGATTTGTGTGCTAATGCATCAAAAATTAAAGAGGACTCAAATAATCCGTGGGGATGGATCGGATTAGTTTTAACTTTGATAGGGCTATTTCCTTGTTTGGGATCTTTATTTAAAGGATTTTTCAAAGTACTTTTGGCGCCAATTCGTAGGTTTATGCTTAAACCAGCTACAAAAGCAGTCAAATTTACTGGTGGAAATATATATAAAGCTGCTGAACCTACAATTGAAAGTGGTATCACTGAATTTAATAAATTTTTAGCACGACCTGCCGTAAAAAAAGCATTAAAAGAAGCTAAAATTACAAATGTATATAAGGAAACTGCTAAGAAGATCAGAGAAGTAAAAGGCAAACTTACGACTAAAGCATTGCTTGAAGTTTATGATAAGTTGGTTGGATATTTAAAGGAAACGGTAGCATTTATAGATAAATACGGCAGTAAAGCTATAGGGCAAAAAGCTCGAGCAATGTTACAAAAAGTTATTGATGTACGTAATTTAGCGAATCAAAAACTAGGACAATTTATAAAACCTTTTCAAGAGTTTTTAGAGAAACTTGCTGTAAGAATTGAAAAAGAAGGCGATGCGACATACAAGGCAACATCCAATGTAAAAAATATTCATAACTTTAAAAGAGTTAGCCAAGATGGTGAGCTAAAAAGTGTTTTAAATAATAAACCTAAATGGGTCGATGTAGCGGCTAAAATGAAATATAAGCCTTTAGTTGACAGTCCTATAATACCAAAAGGATTTCCTGATATTTCAGAAACTTCGAAAAGCAGAGCTTTAAGAAGTGCTTATAATACATTTCATAAGGCAAAAGCAGTACATATTCCAGAAGGTGAAATTTTATATCGAGTACTCGATCCGCGTAGTGCAGATAATAGTATTTGTTGGATGCGCGAGTCTGAATATAAAAAATTGACAAGTAAAGCTGATTGGCGACGTTACTTTGCAGTCTTTGCGTCATGGAATAACAATGGTGAAGTAGTGAAATACCGTGTCCCTGAAGGAGGGATTAATGTATGGGAAGGACCAGCAGCCAGTCAAACTTTTAAAAATAGTGCTGGAAAAGTTGAAAAGGTAGATAACAAAGGAAATATTTTTGTTTTAGAGGGTGGTGGAAAACAAATTGTACTTGATCCAAATGATTTGGTACACGCTAATATGAGTAAACGCCAAGCAACTCCTTGGGGATATGACAGTGGTTTAGTGGGTGATGCTAAAACCAGTATGGTGGGAGTACCTCGTTTGGAACAAAATTGGTATGGAGATAAAAAATAATGTCTAAGTTTAAGATTTGTCCTCAAGAAGTATATTTGTTAGAACGCTACAGCTCAGCTGAGTATTTTAAAGAATTGGTTGATGCTTTTAAGCATATGTTGAATGCGGCAGAAAAGGCGTTAGATATCTTTATAACTAATCTACCCTATAATTATCGAGATAGACATATATCTGAACAACCCGATGTGGTGTGGGGTGAGCATGTACTACCTAATTTTAGGTCGACCATACAGTCCTTAAGTTTCGCTTATAAGCGACTTTTAGAGGGTGATTTATCTGCTTTGCAATATGCTGGGAATGTGATGACTGATTTTAGAGCACAACGGGTAGATTATTGGCCAGACTGGATGGATGAGCATAATTTAGAACTATTTGATCAATGGCAGGCCAAAGCAAGTCAAGTGGCAATGAATATAAGTACGACTATATTTGGCGGTTGGCCTATGGGCAGTCTTAGCTATAGATATAACCTAGATTCGAGAGGAAATTTAAATTTACCCCATTCACTCCCAGTCTATCGTTTAAATCTATCTATATATATAAAAACAGGAGAAACAGTACCAAAAGATGGTATTTATTTGCCATTCATAGAAGACGCTAGTGCTCAGCTATTACTTAAAGGACATGATGCACAAGAAGCTTTAGTTGGACTTGATCCAGATAGTCCACAATATGACCACGAAGAACCAGCTGAGTGGTTTTTTGTAGAACGTGTAGCCGATGAAGGTGGTAGCTTAGCTACGATTGAAACCACATCATTAAAAGCTTATGCAGGCGAGAGCTGTTCACATTCTGGTAATTGGTGGAGTCCTGCAAATGAATCGCAATCACGTTATTTTGCGAAAGGTGAAATATTTCCAAAACTGGAAAGTGATTGGGGTGAAACGATTTGGTATCTAGAAGCAACTAACAAAATGAATGAAAATTAATACGAGTTTTTTATTTATATTAGAACATTTTAGTTCTAAAGAATTTTTTTATAGCATGAGAAATAACTATCAATCTTTTTTAGATCGTTTGGAATTGCTGTTTGTCGTTTATATGAGAAATCTATCCTATAATTATCTTGATTTTCCAATGCCAGAGCAAGTTGACATCAATTGGGGAGGGACGGTTTTACCGCTTTTAAGAAAAACCATGGATACTTTAGATTTTGCTTATATAAGAATAAAAGAAGGCGATTTAACATATTTAGATTGCGCATCAGAGATTCGATCGAATGACAAAGGTATGAGTGAGTTTTCAAAAAAATGGATGGATGAACTACCTCATGAAAATGTGAAAGAATGTTGGGATTTTTATACAAAGGCTAAGGCCGAGGCATTCATTATTGAAAATACCTATTCAACGTATTGGAATCAAGAAAATATTGCTGAAGAGTTTTCTTATGTTTCGATTGAAGAGTTTACCATTGTTCGATTAAAACAATTGGCTGTTAATTTCATGAATGAATGAACTACTGACATGGCGGGGGCCTTTAAAAGCTGAAGTTTACTTTCCTTTTAATGCAAGAATGAATAAATTTCAAAATCCGTCTATGGATATAGCAACACGTTTAAAACGCGCTGGTAGTGATATTAATCCATTTTGGCCTATGCCAAGTCGCGCACGTGCACAATTAGTGCGGATATTGCAATTCCAGAATACAGAGCTGAACCACTTTCGCGGACGAATATTTTTGCTTTGGTGGAAATTAAATTTCAAGGAGATACAATTCAACAAAAGCAATTTGATGAATATGGAAAATTAAATAATCAATCTAAAGAAGCAAAAAGGATAAGTGGAGTCACGGTTAGTGAGGGTTTTAAACTATCATTATTTCGGTATCCTGAAGACAAATCATCAGAATCTAACGATGATAAATCACAAGGAAATTCATCTAATAAATCGTCGTGGAAGAAATTAAATAGCTTAAATAATTAGGATTTATAGATGAGCACATCAACTTTATTTTTGACTGATCAAGAAATAGAAGAATTAGTTCGAGATATTCCTCTTGATACATCAATAATTTATGGGGAAGAAAAAAAAGAGTTCGGAGTTTGCCCTTATATTACATTTTATATTGATCAAAAAAAAACAAATGCGCAAGAATTTTTGATAAAAGCAATTGATATTTATGAGAAATTTGAATTCGAAATAATTGATAAGCCATTTCATTTAAGATTTCGATGTGATACAGAAGTTTGGAAAAAGGCAATTTCATGGATTAGAAGTCGTGAAGAAATATCAGCTGAAATGGCAAAAATTTATAAAAAATATTTCATTTACTATTTAGGTGCAACATCTGCACAATCTCAAGATCAAAGTCCACGTTGGGCTTTAAGTGCAAAGATTAGAGACTCTAGTGAGCGCTATTCTAGTCTAAAATTAACTTTTGGTGATCAATGGTATAGATCCAATAAAGATATTTGGTACTCATTTGTTCAAAAATGTCTAGAAATGCTTAACCCAATTCAAGCATATAGTGGATATGAAATTGGAAACACAAGTCAATTTGCATTTGTTTCTCCTGAATTTGAAACAGTTGAACGGACTTTCACGGATTATTTTTACGGGCTCGATATTGATCATCCTGGTATGGAGTTTTCTCATGAAAATATGTTTATTGCAGAAGATCGGGATGGTTTAGGTGGCGGTATTCGTACCCCAACATGGTGCTTTTTACTTTCTCCCTACTGGCTAGAGAAACTAGGCTTGAGTGAAGAACAAATTCGTGAAAAACTGGATGATCCACGAATTGAAATTACTAAAATTATAGACCCAGAAGATTCAACAAAATACAGCTTATGGATACGTTTGGGAGAGCTTTCACTTTATCCAGTTGAAGAAGGTGTTCCTGATTTATTGGTGATGGCAAATGAACTAATTAAACCGATACGTTGTGATAACTTAAAACTGACCACTTTAGATGCATGGTCAGATGATCCAAATCCACGTTTTGATGCGGTCAGTTCAAAGCAATGGATTGCACGATTTGATGAAGACAGCACTTGGCCTGAATTAAAACGAGTGAAAGTTGAAGTTCAAGAACCAGAAAGAATAGATATTGTTATTGCCGGTAGCCCATGTCCTCACGCAGGATATTGGTATACTTTTGCTAAAGAAAACTCACGTCAATATTTTAAACAAGGTGATATATTCCCTGATTTTGAAAGTGATTGGGGTGATGTGTACTGGCAGTTTGATGGTGAAGAATGATTTATGCCCTTCGGGGCATTATTTTTGGAATAAGAATGGTTTTTGATAAAAAGAAAAGACAATTATTTTTAACAGATGAAGTTTACAATAGAGTAAATATATTTTTAAAAGAATTACCTATTGAAATTTTAGAAAGTAAAAAAATATATGAAGACAGTCCATCTGATATAAGAAGATTAGATTATTACTTATCACTACATTCTTATGATTTATTAAGTCTAAATTTTACTGCTGGGTTTGATATTTCTACACTTAGAATTCAATTAGAAGATGTAATTACGAAATATGAAGAATATACAATAGCTTTACGCAAAGACGAGAAGGATGAAGATTGGGCACCATTTTATTTTACAGCTATAGATGAGTACGAAAGATGTATGCAGTTGATAGGACTGTGTTATCTATTACACAGAAGAGACTTATTACCACGTATTGCAGCGATGCAAGACAAAATTTACCATGAGCAAACAGAACAATTAGATACGCTGTATGAGGACTTTTTATCATTTGAGTTGATGGATAGATATGATGTAGATCAATGGTATTTTGATAATCCATATCGCCCATTAATTTTTAGTAAATATAGAGATACTAAAGAAGAGAGTATTCAAGATATACAGGAATATTTGAAATTATGGTATCCCGCATTTGAAAGTGCAGCTTGGCATGATACCCATAAAATGGATGAAGGTTTGTACTTTGGATATTGGGCTATAGAAGCGGCAGCTTACGTTTATCTGTTAGATTTAGATGATAGAGAAATAACACATATGATTTATCCAAAAGATTTGGTTAAATTTGCCCGAGAATTTGTACCTTGCGAGAAGGATATAAGTAATCCTAGTACAAAAACTCTAAGATGCGAAGCAGGCCAAATTTGCCCTAAAACAGGTGAATGGTATAGTCCTGCGAATAACATGGAAAAACGTCATTTTAAACAGGGTGATGTTATGCCTGAGATTAAAGATAACCCTTGGGGTTTAACGATTTGGTATCTGACCGAATAAGTAGATGCCATTCGGGGCATTTTGGAATAGATATGGACATCTATAAAAAACAAATTCGACAAATTTTTCTAACTGAAAATACTTATATTGAAATCACGAAGTACTTATTAAACTCTTATCATAGATTGGTTCAAAAAAAAATTGAGTATAATGGATCCATAAATGATTTAAGACGGTTAAATTATTATATCGCTGAAGAAGCTTATCAATTATTTAGTTTACATTAGATCTCTTTCATAAATCAAAAAACGATCTTCTTTTTGGTTAATATTTGCACTCCGGATTTCTTAGCATTCGTGCATAATCTGCGGATGAAATACATCGATTCAAACAAGCTTTCTGATCCTC
>NZ_VPAM01000030.1:0-12831 GCF_013419215.1 Acinetobacter sp. YH12096
GAAGGTGTATTATGGTTCAACTTTAAAATTTGACCAACATATATCTGATTTATATTAGCTATATTATTTAAATTTTTTAATTCACCTATTGATAGGCCTGTTTTAACAGCTATTCCACTTAAAGTATCCCCTCTTTTAACTTCATAAACATATGAATTTAATGAAATTTCATTATTTTTAGTGATAGATTTTTCATTTTTCTCACCAGTAGCCTTATAATTTGGATGAACTTGTATTTTTTGACCTTTATATATTTTATTTGCATCTTTAATTTTATTTAAACCACATAATAATGCAACAGTTGTATTATAATTTTTTGCTATATCAAATAATTTATCATTTTCTTTAACAGTATATGTAAATGGTTGCGATTTCCCTTCTTGTTTTTTATTTTCAATTTTTTTTAATTTTTTTATTAATACTTTTGGACTTCTGAAAATTTTCAAATCATTAACTTTATAAACACAATATAAGCCAACATATTTATATTCACCATTTGTCTTTTTTACAGAAACTCTTAATATATAACCTAAATTTCTACTAATTATGACTGTCTTTCCATCCTTACCACTCATTCCAGCAGCAATTACTTTATTTTTTAAATCTTCAACCTTATATTCTAAATTAGATATAGGATTGAATAATAAGTCTAAAAATTGAAACTCTACATTGCCTTTCATAAAAATACTTTCCTGATTTTTTATATATCTTTTTCTTCTACATAGTCAAAATTTAAATCATCTTCACTAAGCCATTCAGGTGTTTCATAACCAACTAAAATATCAAATTCTTTTTGTTCATCTGAAAAATGATCTTGTGTTTGACCATCATCATCAAGATTTCCAGTTACATATGTATTTGTTTTACTATCTAAATATTGATATTCAATTTTTTGAAAATTTTCGCCAATAAATAAATTATATAAATCTAATTTATTACTATAGACACCATTACCAGGCAGCTTCGGCAACTGAGCATTTACAGTCGCTCCCCCCACAAAACTATGCTGCCCCGCCTTACTCTCAAACTTGCCGCCTGTTGTTGTAAATATTCCACTGCCATTAATTTTCAGTTGCGAGCCCCCTGCGGTCAGCACGATTTCTTTAGGACTGGTAATTTCAATTTTATCTTCCGTTGAAATGAGCTTAATCACCTTTCGTGCAATTGCTTCAATAGCATCATCTTGGGCTTGTAATTCAACTTTCCCTTTTGCGGCATAAGCACTCAGGCCCTTTTGAGCCGCAAACAAACTGATTTTGTCTTGTGCATGACCAACAATATTCTTTTGAGCACTGAAATTAATCGAACCTTGTGCACTTTCTGCAATATCCTGTGAGGCTTGTAATACAATATCTTCCGGTGTAGTGAGTGCAATACCATTAGGTGATGCAAGTAACATCAGTGCTTGGCGGAATAATTTGCCTTGTTCTTGTTTTGCCGCTGTATTGGATTTTTCTAAACCTTGCGCATAGCCTTCCATAAAGCCTTGTACTTTTTCTAATGCTTTTATGGGTGTCATCGCTGGTGACAAACCAAAACCACCATTATTCAATAAATCATCAGGGTTAAATTTGATGTCTTCGATCAATTTGCCCACATCTTTTAATGCTTTTAATGGATCTTCTTTGAGGTTACTTTTCAGACTTGCAACCCGCCCTTGAATCACATCCTTACCATTTTCTTCAATATGATCTATGACAGACTTTAAGTTATCAAAGGCATCTTCGACATCATTAAAGAATGCTTTAAATTCTTTTACTGTACTTTTGACATCATGTGCGATTGAGCCCATTTCTTTGACAAAACTTTTGCAGTTTTTTAACGCTGCCAATGGGTCTCGACTTAGCTCCTCCTTGAACAAATTTAAAGTCGCTTTAACAGCTTCGGCAGTACTTTTGATTTCTAAAGAGTTTATTAACTTCGGCAAACGATTAATCACATTTAATGCATCGGTCTGCTGCTTTACGGCTAAATCGCTCAGCATATTCATGCTCTGATGCCCTTGATTTAAAAGAGACTGAGCTTCAGCAGCAGCAAGATGATCGGCAACGGCTTTATCCTGCGCATAGGTACTAATAAGTAAACCTTTACCTGCACGCATTGCCCCCCAAGCATCCGTTCGCAGCTCAAAACCCTCTCCTCGACCATGGCTACTGTCTTGTTCTTTAGGATGGCTGAGATTACCTAAATTCAGCTGTGTCGCTGCATGACTACTTTGTAATTGGGTACTGATCTGCCCCGTCGTGTCATCAAAGCGCAGTTGGTTAAAGCCTGCTCCCGCAACTTCTTGCGAGCGGATACCACTGAGTTTTTTGGTTTCAGGAAGCTGACCTTTGAGGTCAAACATGGTCTGAGATCGTTCAGCTTCATGTATTCGTCCTACTACAAAGGGACGATCGACATCTCCCTCAAAAAAGTCGATAACCACAATCTCGCCAATACGAGGATGAAAACGTGCGCCATAACCTTCACCTGCCCATGGGGTCAGCACATCAACCCAAGCCGAGTCACTGTCATTATCATTACTCCCTGCTCCACCATCATGACTATGGTCATCGCTGCGGGTGAACGTAAACCGAACTTTGATACGCCCCCAAGCATCGACATATATACTTTCACCTTCTGGACCGACCACTTTAGCCCGCTGTGGAAACGCAGGTGGCCGGTGTAATAAAGGATCATATTCAGGCACCACAGAAATTTGCCGACGGACCACATACAGCTCGTTGGCCTGCCTTTCATCCCCTAAAGATAGCCAACGGCTCGCGGCAAGTAACTTTTCTAATTGAACCAAAATATCTTTGGGTAAATTATTTTGGTTATAAAATGCTTTGCCCAATATGAGAAATTCACGATCTGTCGTTTGATGTTGATCGATTTCAGGATGATTTTCTAACTCAAACCAATACCCGACTTGAGCGTCCCGCACGCTACTACTAGCGGTAAAGTATTTGGCTTGAAGTTCCTGATAATGATTGAGTTGCCGATTCAACTGATCCAATTGCTGTGTATTTGAAGTGGTCGCCTGATCTGCACCTTTAAGGTCGGTTGTCCAAGCCGAACTCATGGTCCACGCCTGCTCTAAACTTAAGGTTTCATTGTGCTGTTGCTCACTCTGTGCATGGGCGCTTAAGAGTGGATTACTTTGGTCTTGTGCCAATTGTTGAGCTTGCCAACGCTGCGTTTGAATGGTGGTCGATTGTAAAAAACGTTCTGCCACAAAACTGGTGATTGTGTCCAAACGTTCCGTGGCATGACTCCGATGAAAGCGAATTTTTTTCCGCTCTAAAGCACTATAAGCCTGATTCGTATCAATTAAACGCAGTTGCTGTGCTTGCATCGGTGCAGCCGAAAATGCAACAAATAACTCTGCTTCATCAATTAACCAATTGATCCCTTCACTGCGCCAAAGGCGGGTTAAAAATGCATAATCACTTTCATTCGCCTGCATGGTGAATGGACGCACATCATAAGTACGTGCCAGCCCCTCTAAGTTCAAGCTTAAACTGGCAGCAAACAGCGCACTTTTTTTCTGCCATTCACTAAAAATAATCTCGGTCATCTCCCGTACCGATTTGTTCATAAAGACACGGCTATTACGACGCTTATGCCAGAGTGCTGTCGCATCCTCAATCACCAGTTTATAAACGGTCAGTGCACCATCACTTTGACCTTGGCTAGCCCCAGTAATCACACCAGTCAGGCGACTGAGTTGTCCCAAATCTGTCACTTGATCGACAGCCACTCGGCCGCCTATAAACTGCTTTAAAGCAAGATGAGCATTGGTCGAGAGACAAATAATTTCCGCACGAAAGCCTTGATTGATACGGTGTTGACCTTCAATCCGTTGAATAAAAACTTCAGAATTTAGGTGTTCATTTGAGAAATGAATGTGTAGCGCACGTTTCTGTACGCTAAAGCCAAAGTTTTCCACCATGGCGTGAATATTTTTAAGCATTGTTATTATGTATTTAATTTTTTTTAATGACGGCATTTTAGGAAATGTTTATTTTTTCGTCTACCCTATTTTGCAAATAATTTGTTGAATTCTTCTTTTTGGCTTTTACATCACTTTAGGATTCAAGTGAATAGGAACGTCAATACTGGATCAATTTTGCTGATCTAACTTTTCGCAGCCGCTGAGATGCTGCTACACTCAAAATGCAACCTATTAAAAATTTTAAGCTCCATGATCACAATTGAATCCAAACTGCCTGCACAAGGTGTGACTATTTTTAGCGTCATGAGTGCAATGGCGCAGCGTCTAAATGCACTGAACTTATCTCAAGGTTTTCCTGATTTTCCTGCACCTCCAGCACTGTTAAATGCGCTAAGTGATGCGACGCAACAGGGTTTTAACCAATATGCACCCGGCGATGGACTGATGCATTTACGTGAGCAATTGGTCCAACTGTTTGCCCATCGAGACCAATTAAATATTGACCCTCACACCGAAGTGACCATTACCCCGGGTGCAACCATTGGTATTTTTAGTGCCATTCAAGCCGTGGTTCATGCGGATGATGAAGTGATTATTTTTGATCCGAGCTATGATAGTTATGCGCCCAGTGTAAAATTGGTTGGGGCTCATCCCATTCACATTGCCTTAGAGACGCCCCATTTTACTGTGGATTGGAATCGTGTTGCCGCTGCAATTAACCATAAAACCCGGATGATTATTGTCAATACACCGCATAATCCAACAGGTGCTATTTGGGGGCGTGAGGACTGGCTCAACTTAATCGAACTAATTCAAGATAAAAATATTATAGTGCTGTCGGATGAGGTCTATGAGCATTTAATTTTTGATGGTCGTCAGCATCTATCTGCTTTGTCATTTCCTGAGCTGCGTGAACGCAGTTTTGTCGTGGGCTCATTTGGTAAAACCTTTCACGTCACAGGTTGGAAAACCGGTTATTGCATTGCAGCGCCAGCCTTGATGCAAGTGTTTCGCCAAATCTATCAATTTGCCAATTTCTGCGGTGTTACGCCCGTACAAATGGCACTGGCTAACTTTATGGCAGAACATCCTGAGCACATTGCTGAATTGGCCGATTTTTACCAAGCCAAACGTGACCGTTTCAATGCCGGCTTAAGCTACTCTAGATTTGAGTTGATTCCGTCCGCAGGCACCTATTTCCAAAACTTAGATTACAGTGCCATACGCCCAGATTTAAGCGATGTGGAAATGTGTCAGTTGTTGGCAGAACAACATAAAATCGTGGCGATTCCAGTCTCGGTGTTCTATCAAAAACCGCCGGAAAATTTACGCTTATTACGCTTCTGTTTTGCCAAACAAGATGCCACCTTAGATCGAGCTGCAGAGATTCTCTCCGCGGTTTAAAGCAGTATCTGCCCAAACGTTTTTTTAAAACAGACATGTAGAAATAATGAAGCCTTGGTTACTCAAAAACTAAGGCTTTTTTGAATGCAAACATGATAGTGTTATCAGTAACTTAAAATCATAAAAAGCCGCGTCTAGGAACTGAGCATGTCAAAACAACAGTCCCTCGTTACTCAGCAAAATTTATGGAAAACGTTTTTAGTTTTTCTGGTGCCTTTGATCGCCACCAATATTTTGCAGAATTTATCTGGGACCATTAACACCGTTTTTGTCGGTCAGATGCTTGGGGTACATGCCATTGCAGCCGTCGCGGTATTTTTCCCAATTTTGTTCTGTTTAATGGCTTTTGTGATTGGACTATCGGCAGGTGCAACCGTGTTGGTGGGTCAAGCTTGGGGCGCGCAAAACCTTGAAAAAGTTCGTACCGTCGTGGGTTCCACGCTGTTTATGACCTTGATTGGTGGCAGCATCATTGCCTTTTTAGGGGTGATATTTGCCAAGCCCATTTTATTGGCCTTAGGCACAGCCCCAGACGTGATGCATTTATCTTTGCCTTATGTGCAATGGATGCTTGCCGGTAGCCCACTGCTCTTTATTTATATTATTTATACCTCGATTTTGCGTGGTGTCGGTGACAGTACAACACCGCTGATTGCATCGGGTATGACCATTGGTTCAGGGCTGATCATTACACCCGTGCTGATTGCCGGAAAATTTGGATTTCCAAGTTTAGGTATTATTGCCCCTGCCATTGCCAGTCATATCGGCTTTTTAATTGCCTTGGTATTTTTATATTTCTACTTAAAAAAGAAAGATCATCCGCTCAAACTTGACTTCGAGTTGCTTCGTCATATTCGCCATCAACATGATCTCAGCAAAATTATCTTAAAACTAGGCATTCCTACGGGTATACAGATGGTCACGACCTCTGTGGCTGGTCTCGTGATTGTCGGTTTAGTTAACCGCCATGGTGCTGATGCTACTGCTGCATATGGCGCGGTCAATCAGGTTTTGAATTATATCCAATTCCCGGCCTTATCTATCGCGATTGCGGCCTCCATTTTTGCAGCACAAGCCATTGGTTCAGGTCATTCTGAACTAATTAATCGCGTGAAACGTACGGCCATCGGGATGAATTTCATTATTACTGGTATTTTGGTGGCATTGGGCTATTTGTTCTCTAAATATTTAATGGCGCTGTTTATTACAGATCCTGAAGTTGTGGTTCTCGGTCAAGAATTGCTGTTCATTGTGCTTTGGTCGATTTTATTTTTTGGTGCCAGTGCGATTTTTGCTTCCATTATGCGGGCCAGCGGAACAGTGACCGTGCCGATGATTATTAATATTATGGCGATTATTTGCATTGAAGTGCCGTGTGCCTACCTATTCAGTGAATGGTGGGGCTTAAAAGGTATTTGGTATGCCTATGCCTTGGCCTTTGTCAGCTTATGTATCTTACAAGGGCTGTATTACCAACTGGTATGGAGACGAAAAGCCATCAAAGTATTGCTATAAGGTTCGCTTATAAAGTCTAAAGCCGATACATACTTTTAGGGTTTACATATGGAAAACCTTGTACAGATTCATACATAAAGTTTGCCGTTAAACTGCTGTTTATTTTTCAACATTTGGTTTTATATCCTGTTGATTTATCTACACTTAAAACACAATAGATTTAAAAGTTGCATATTTTCAAACAATTACAGTTTGGCATAGATTTTGTTCTTATCCCTTTTATCTTTTAAGAATAATTGGGATGAGAAATTTTTTATGTCTAAACGTCAAATAAAGCTTGGGGCTTTTATTCCAACCACCTCACAGCATGTCGCGGGTTGGCGTCACCCCGAATCGCGCCCACAAGATCATCTCAATATTGATTATGCAATTGAACTGGCAAAAACCGCAGAACGTGGTCTATTCGATGCCTACTTTCTTGCCGATGGTCTGTCTGTCCGTTGGAGTTCTGCTGTCGAAGGTGAGAAAGGTTTGGGCGATAAAGGCGTCGGCTTTGAACCCGTCACATTATTTGCTGCCCTTTCGGCTGTGACGCAAAATATTGGCTTTATTGCCACAGCATCCACGACTTATGAAGACCCTTATATTTTGGCGCGTAAATTTGCCTCTTTAGATCATATTTCTAAAGGTCGTGCTGCGTGGAATGTGGTAACGACAGCCTCTGCCGATGCCGCAAAAAACTTTAACATTCAGCAGCACCCTGAACCCAAAGAGCGTTATGAACGTGCCGATGAATTTATTGAGGTGACTCAAAAACTTTGGGACTCATGGGAGGATGATACCTTCCATTACAACAAAGAAACCGGGCAATTTTTTGATGCCCGCAAACAACATCAGCCCAATCATCAAGGTCAATATTATCAAGTACTGGGTGCACTCAACGTCTCTCGCCCACCGCAAGGCTATCCGGTGATTGTTCAAGCAGGACAATCTGAAGATGGTCGTGAACTGGCCGGTAAATATGCCGAAGTGATCTTTACTGCACAACAGAATTTAGCAGATGCGCAAGCCTTTTATCGTGATGTCAAAAACCGCTTAGTGAAATATGGCCGCCATGCAGATGACCTGAAAATTATGCCGGGCGTTTCGATTTTTGTTGCCAAGACAACTCAAGAAGCCCAAGAAAAATATGACTTTTTAAATAGTTTAATTCACCCAGAAGTGGGTTTAAGTTTATTGTCTGCTTTGGCAGGTGGCATTAATCTGGCCAAATTTGATCTAGATGCCCCTTTCCCGAAAATAGAAGATGCAGACATTAATTTCTCCAGTCGTCAGCAGATGATGATTGATATTGCCCGGAAGCACAATTTTAGTATTCGTCAGCTCTATCAATATATCGCTTCAGCCCGTGGACATTGGACCTTGATCGGCACGCCGGAACAAGTCGTAGACCAACTGCAGGAATGGTTTGAGAATGACGCTGCCGATGGTTTTAATGTCCTACCGCCAACAACACCTGCGGGGTTAAATGACTTTGTCGATCTCATCGTTCCTGAACTGCAACGTCGCGGTCTATTCCGAACAGCCTACGAAGGCACGACTTTACGTGAAAACCTCGGTCTAAAACGCCCTGAGAATCAATATGTGCTGAAGAATCAACAGGTGCAGGCCTCTTAGTAAATTTTTACAGTGTTTTTATTAACCCATCTCTAAAATGCCTCTTCCGAGGCATTTTTTCTATCTGAGTTAGGCCATCTGCATAAAATCCCTTAATTTTATTATGTGTTTATATATAAACAGATAAGTTCTGCAAGATTTTGGATGATGCATCCACAACAAGCGATTAATTTCTCTGTTGATTTTAAAACAGTAAAAACTTCACAATAAAATAATATCTTGTTTTATAACAATATTTTTATTGGCATAAACATTGTAATACTCCTAGTGAACAATAACATTTACAGAGTTTATTTATGTCAAAACGTCAAATTCGCTTAGGGGCATTCGTACCAGGGACTTCGCAACATGTGGCAGGTTGGCGCCATCCTCAGGCTCGCCCACAGGATAGTCACAATTTAAAATACTTTATTGAACTGGCAAAGACCGCAGAGCGTGGCTTATTTGATACCTATTTCCTTGCGGATGTTCCCGTCACCGTCGATCCTGATACAACACCTGATTTGGGTCTCAATGGCACCTTCTCTGCCGGGCTCGAACCGGTATCCCTATTTTCTGCACTTGCAGCGGTAACCGAACATATAGGCTTTATTGCCACAGCGTCGACCACCTATGAAGCACCTTATAATTTGGCGCGAAAATTTGCCTCTTTAGATCATCTGTCTGAAGGTCGGGCGGCATGGAATGTGGTGACCACTTCTGGCAGTGTGGTTTCAAAAAACTATGGCATCAATGATGCGCTGCTCCCCAAAGAACGCTATGAACGTGCGGATGAATTTATAGAAGTGGCACAAAAGCTTTGGGACTCTTGGGAAGATGATGCCTTTGAATACAATAAACAGACTGGGCAATTTTTCACGGGCGATAAACTGCATCCACCTCGCTTTAAGGGTAAACATCTTGCGGTACATGGTGCATTAAATATTGCTCGTCCACCACAGGGCTATCCCGTGATTGTACAAGCGGGACAGTCTGAAGATGGTCGTGAACTGGCCGCCAAATATGCCGAAGTCATTTTCACCGCACAGCAAAAATTAGAAGATGCCCAAGCCTTTTATCGTGATGTAAAGTCGCGTCTTATCAAATATGGTCGCCATGCCGATGACTTAAAAATCATGCCGGGTGTGTCGATCTTTGTTGCACAAACTGAAGCCGAAGCTCGGGCAAAATACGATGAATTAAATGCATATATTCATCCGACTTTGGGACTGAACTTACTCAAACAATTGGGTGGTTTTACTGAAGACCTGTCGCAATTTGACCTCGACCAAGCGCTGCCAGAACATTTAACACAGGCGCAAAATGGCGCAAGCCGTCAACAACTGATTTTAGAGATTGCCCGTAAAAATAATTTTACCATCCGACAACTTTACCAATGGGTTGCAAGCGCACGTGGGCATTGGACACTGATCGGAACACCCGAACAAATAGTCGATCAACTACAAGCGTGGTTTGAAAATGAAGCGGCGGATGGTTTCAATATTTTGCCACCAACCACACCTGCAAGCTTAGATGATTTTGTGGATTTGGTTGTCCCTGAACTGCAACGTCGTGGTCTATTCCGCACGGCTTATGAAGGCAAGACCTTACGTGAAAACTTAGGTTTAAAACGACCTGAAAACCAATATGTTTTAGAAAAAAGACATACCTCTCAAGCCTCATAAACCAACGCTTGATAAAACTGAAAAACAAATGCCCCAACTGGGGCATTTTTATGGACTGATATTGATCCAACTTAAGCGATGATCATACTGACCTATATTTGATAAGCCAAAAAAGCCCTGAATTCAGGGCTTTTACATTGTCTAGGAGATGGTCAATCCAGACTTACCATGCAAATTTATAATCGGCAAATCGGTGAGATAAAGGTTCAAGCAACTGATCTTTTACTGGATCACTAAAGTCAGTCAAAATGTCATTTTTAATATTGGTCAGACGGACATCTTCGCGTTTACGCGGATGGGCTAAATGAATATCTACAATACGTTTAATTCGTCCCGGATGTGGCTGCATGACCACAACCCGATCACCCAAAAATACCGCCTCTTCGACATCATGGGTGACAATAATCATGGTGATTTTTTCACTTTACCAAATTCGCTGCAATTCATCCTGTAGATTTTGACGGGTCAATGCATCGAGTGCACCAAAGGGTTCATCGAGCAGTAAAATCTGTGGTCGATTCACCAAACTACGGGCAATCGCCACACGCTGATTCATCCCACCAGACAACTGCGAAGGATAAGCATCTTTAAATTGGGTTAATTTGACCAACTCTAAATGTTCATCAATCAATACATCTTCTTCTGCACGGCTAAACTGACTTTTATGCAAGGCAATCCGTACATTTTCCCGTACCGTCAACCATGGAAACAGGCGATGATCTTGAAACACGATGCCGCGTTCCAAACTCGTGCCCTGTATAGGCTGACCATCAACCAAAATTTGGCCCTGAAACTGACGCTCTAGACCAACCAATAACCGTAATAGTGTGGATTTTCCGCAGCCACTACTTCCCACAATACTGATGAACTCACCCGGCTGAATATTCAGGTTAATGTCCTCAAGTACGGTTAAGTCTTCTTGCTTTTGTGTGGGATAATGTTTCGTTAGCTGCTGAATAGAAACCGAACCAGCTTGTTCTACGCTCATATCATTATTCTCTATTTGTGCTGACAAACTTTGCTGGACTAAACCTTAGAGTTTAGCCAGTGACACTTCCGTCGATTTAATTAACACCACTACCTCTGAACCTACTTTTAAGTCTAAATCCTTCACCGAACGCGTCGTGATCACGGACGTAAAAAAGCCCGCTTTGGTTTCCACATCAATTTCTGAAACCACAGGACCCTCTACGATTTCATTAATCACGCCTTTGAATTGGTTTCGCACATTTACTGAAGTAATCGCCATTTTAATTATGCCTTTTGTTATTAAGAGAGCTTTACTATAAAACAGTTCAATCACTTGCTATATCTTGATTTATCCTTTAGTTATCCCGATTTTATTTATCTTAAAATCAGATAAATAATCCATACATGAATTTATCGGTGAAACTGATATTTAAATATCGAATTATTATTTATCTTTTATTTTTAAATCTTTCATCATGATCTGCATTTTCAACAACTATAAGAAACGATATGTCTATTTTGACCCACCCTGCGGTGCCCTCTGCACTGAAACATAAACGGGCAACAGCAACGGTCTTTGCAGATCCGTTATCGCAAGCGTTGTTGTCTCGAATTGAACAAATTGCACCAAGTGAGGCCAATGCACTCATCATTGGTGATACAGGCACAGGTAAAGAATTGGTTGCACGCCAAATCCACCAATTGAGCCATCGTGCCAAAGGTCCTTTTATCGCGGTCAACTGTGGTGCCTTTACCGAATCATTGGTCGAAAGCGAATTATTTGGACATGAAAAAGGAGCGTTTACAGGGGCAATTAATAGCCGTGTCGGTTGGTTTGAAGCAGCCCATAATGGCACCTTATTTTTAGATGAAATTGGTGACCTGTCCTTGCCTATGCAAGTCAAATTACTCCGTGTTTTACAAGAAAGAGAGATCGTTCGAGTCGGCTCCCTCAAATCCATTCCGATTAATGTTCGGATCATTGCCGCAACCAATGTCGATTTGGAGCATGCCGTACAGGACGGTCGTTTTAGGGAAGATTTATTCTACCGCTTACATGTAGCGTTGTTACGCATTCCACGTCTCGCAGAGCGTCGTGGTGACATTTTGCCTTTGGTTAAACACTTCATTCAGGTCTATCAAACCAACCCACATGACACGCCGTTACGCCTCAGCCAACTGGCTCTCAAAAAACTCAGTTTGCATAACTGGCCGGGCAATATTCGTGAATTAGAAAATACCATTCAACATGCGATTTTAGTCAGTGAAAAAGGTGTGATTGAACCAGAAGATATTAGTTTTTCAAGTATTCAAAGTGCATCGTCGTTTTCGCGTGCAGAACCTTTTAACTTACAAAATGCCACCTCTGCTGTAGCCAACATCAAAGATATTCAAGATGCTGGACAGTTACTTGAGCAGACCTTTTTACAAATTTTTCAAGCCGCAAATCAACTTAAGCATGACAATATTAATGAGCTGATTGAAGAAAAATTTATCCGAAGTGCGTATCAGCACTGTCAATACAATCAAGTGCATACGGCTCGTTTGCTTGGAGTGACAAGGAACGTGATTCGCACTCGCCTAATTAAATATGGCTTATTAAGCCTCTTTCATAAATCAAAAAACGAACAGTCTCTTGCTGATTATTTGTACCGAAGAATTTTAAATATTCATGCATAATCTGCGGATGAAATATATCGATTCAAAGAAGCTTTCTGAAAC
>NZ_VPAM01000033.1:0-5784 GCF_013419215.1 Acinetobacter sp. YH12096
CGCCCTCAGTAAATTCACCGGTCACGTTACCAGTCAACGTCACAGTTTTTCCTGCTTCCGCAGCATTCACAACGTTGTCCGCTGTAACCGCATCAATGCTAAGCGTCGCTGTCGGTGCTGTGGTGTCTAAGGTGAATTTAATGTCTGTCGAGGCTGAAACATTACCCGCTTTGTCGATTTGACGTACGCTGATGCTATTCTCACCTTCTTGCGCAACCGGTTTCTCACTAATCCAAGTCTTACCGCCATCGGTGCTGTATTCAACGGTCGCACCATCTTCAATACCGGAAACAGTATAGTCACCGTTATTGGTGATGCCATCTTTATTATCACTACCACTGTCGGTGGTTAAGCTCACACTCGGTGCAAAAGGTTTAATAGTATCTTTCTGAATATTTTTATCATTACCATCTTGTCCAACAATAATGCCACCAACAACACCCGCACCCACCAACCAAGGTAACAATCCAACAAGTTTACTACCCTCAACTGCTGGCAATAATGCTTCTAATCCTGAAATTTCTTTAAAACCAGAAAGACCATCAAACCAATAAAGAACACAACCATCTTCTTCAAAGACTAAATCTGATGTACCCCCTTCTGCATCCACAACAAAGAAGTTTTCAATAACAATAACTTCTCCATTTGTGAGCTTTAAAATTAAATTATTTCCATCACGAATGAATTCCGCAACATCATCACGATTCATTTTTGTATGAACAATGCTTGATTCTGACAAAACAATACGTTCAGCATGAACACTTACTTTATTGAGAGAGTCTTTTTCAATAACTATAAAATTACTCATCACAGATCCAATATATAAATTAAATAATTCTTAAACTTAAAAGCTAATTACTTAGATAAGCCCGTAATTTCAACCGTGACTCGACGATCTGGTTGCAAACATGCATGTAATGCTTCTAGCTGCTTTACATCAAAACAGCCATTGGTCACTGGTTGACGTTTGCCTGCACTTGCTGTCGAAATCACATTCCCTGCCACACCATTTTGAATCAATAGGTTACGCACCGTATCTGCACGTTTTTGCCCTAATTGATTGTTATAACTATCATTTCCCAAACGATCTGTATGGCCAACTAACTTGATTTGACTCACAGAAAAGAAATTGTTGCGAATTTGCGATGCAACTTCTAGTACTTCTTGACGACCTTTTGGTAATAAATAATTCAAAGAAGAACCGTCAAATTTAAATAAAGTATCTGCTGCTAGATCCACTCAAATTGTATGCTCCTGTGCAACAACATGTGGTTTTACCTCACAACTTAATGGCTGGCCATTATTGGCAATAAAAGGCATACCATCAGCTTTGACAGATAGGACTAATTCATTGCTCGCTAACTTCCCTACGTTCAAGTCAATATCACAACTCTGGCATGATGCTTCAGTGCAGTTTTTCACTTTGAAATTATACGTCTCAGGTTTTAATGAATATTGAGCCGAATTATTTATATAAAAATTTCCAGCTTTAATACTGTCGATATAAAATTCAATTGGGCAATTTTGATTCCCTTCTGTGTCGTCTGCACATAGAAAACCATCTCTTGTAACATTAAGCAATGTCGAGTAACCAGCCTTCATTTCCTGAAACCGCAACTCCGAGGGATGCCTATAATTTGATACACAAGCAGTTCCACCCATACATATTAAAACTAAAAGCAATAAAACCTTATACATTAACAACTCTCCGCAACACATTAATAATTAACATAAAGCCTCCATCATTAATGTGATAAAATTCACACTTCTTCATAATTATTGCACATTTGTATTGAATATGTATGTAATTTACAATTTATTTAACACGGCTTTGTTGCATAAATATGTAAGCAACTGATTTAAATAAATTTAATTTTGGATCAAAAAATAATCAAAACTTTTAAAATCATATAGTTATGAAATCTTTGTGCAACAAAGCCGTTTGCAGTAATTTCAAATCCTGTTTCAATGTTGGATCTTGATCTATGTGATTATTTATTAACTTATCAATATGTTCAAGTTGTTGATTTAAATACTCAATATTCTCTTCAAGTAATTTAATCACAACAACGGAGGTATGAGTGGACTGCGCCTTTTCAAGTCGATTCTTTTCCTGCAATAGACTACCTAGATAGACATCTCGTCTGCCTAGTAAAGCTTTTAATAATCTGACATTTTCAGGTTCAGGCTGCCATATGATTAACTTTGCGGTGTAAACATAACGTGAAAGAGCTTCACTATCAGCTTTATCCGTTTTATTTAGCATGGACATGCCTTTGGCAAAGGCTCTTACTCGTGAAGGATTAGCCACACAAACCTTTACACCTGCATCATATAGATAATATCCCAAATTCTCATGATAAACTGAAGTCGCTTGCATGATTGCTGTCATTTGAGCAGACTGGCAAAGCCACTTTCTGTATTAGTAAATATTTTATTTTTTCTTTTTCCAGTCAAACCTTGAGGGAAAATGCAACAATCTATTTTGGTTTTACTGACATCAATACCTAGCATAATCATGGTGATATTCCTTGAGTTTAAGCTATGATTTTTATCCCATTAACCATCATCTTACCTTGTGAATACAGCATCAAAGTGCTTAGTTACCGTTCAGAGTTGTATGAGGGATAAGGGCAAATTGTAGGTTTTATCTCAGGTTCAAATTTAAGATTTTAGCAGCACTCCAAACTCTACAATTTGCGTATAGTGGTAGCTAATCACTATATCAATCAAGCTACAAGAAACACTGTTTCGGAAGGTGGTTGGGCTGATCTGCACTAAAATTCCGTTTCACTAAGTCAGCTGCTCGTTTTTGATCATCTCGGCTACGTGTGGTTAGTTTGTTCTTACCGCGCCAAACACCTTGTATAGCTAGCTTCTGCATCAATCGAGCAACTGTACAACGTGCGATAACATAGCCTTCACGTTTCAGTTGTTGCCAGATCTTACGCACACCGTATCGACCTGAACTTTCTTTCCAAATATGTTTGATTTGCTCTGCATGATGTAAATCATGCAGAGCACGTTTCGCTCGATGTTTTGGATTATCAGCGAGATCTAAAGTTCGGTAATAGGTTGAAGCTGCGATCGGTAAAATCCTACAAATCGCATCAACACCATATCGATCTTTATTGTTATGGATAAAATCCACCATTATTTGTGTGGGCGGTCGAGCTCCGCCTGGGCGAAAAAAGCGGCTGCTTTACGTAGAATTTTATTGGCACGCTTTAATTCTTTAATTTCACGTTCCATTTGCTTTATTTTTTCTTGATCAGATATCTGTTGTACTTTAATAGGATTTTGCTGATCTAAATGCTTTTGATGCCAGGCACGAAGTGTTTCAGGAGTACAACCGATTTTAGGAGCAATAGCTGTGATCGCAGCCCAATTCGATGGATAATCTTTTTCGGATTCAATCAATAATTGAACCGTTCTATCTCTGATTTCAGGGGTATATTTTAATTTTGTCATCGAACCTTGCGAAGCAGTGCTTCTCACTCAGAATATTGACTCTCCGACAAACCCGGTACGGTTCATACCACTAAAAAGATTAAAAACACTATATAGTGAAATTTACAATTTAATAACACAACATAGGGTGCGTAACCCTTGACTCCCCTATAAAAAATACGTGAATATTATAGTTTATTTTTCAGCCACTTGGCATAAATATGGGGGAGACATCAGCATATGTCTATAAAAAAAAAGCTATTGAAAGTCATCGTGTATCTTCAAAAAACTTACAATTAATGTGTTATCCAAAATGTATGCATGCCTACCAAATATGGATTGCTCTATTTTTTCAGCTTAATGAGAAACAGCAAAACTATCACTTGAATTTAACTTTTAAACAGAATATCGAAATCCCTCTTCTGACAACAGACAAAGCTGATCACTATTTTTTTAGTAGTCATTTCAGTTGGATCTATGCCTATTTTTACAACAAGAATAAAAATGAATTTAAGTTCAGAGCTTATGAAAAAAATAATTCCTACGAATTCACCATCCAGGCTTTAAGCGAAGTAAGGGGCTTACTGTGTTCCGGATTACATCACTCAATTCATGGCTTAGATATCATCGCACATTGGCTAAATGAACAATACTTAGCTGCACATCTTCAGGAAGTTTTCGGTCAGGAAGTTTTAACTATCAATCATCTACGAGAATTATCAGGGCTATCTAAATCCAAAAGTCCAGTAAGTTCTATTTCAAATTATGCTGGTCCACTTTCATTAGAAAAAATTCTGGCTGGAATATCATCATGAATGGATATCGTTATTTAGAAGATACTCATGAATTAAAGCTCGAACCATTTCGAAACTTCTATCGAGCATTAGCGGAAGCAAAGCTAGAAAACTATAGTGATTCTATTAAGCTCAATAATCTCATTCGACACACTGAAATTATTCAACTTAGCAATCTTATAGCTCAGCAGTTTAATAAGACATCATTCAGCGAATACCCTCTGGTTCATTACCTTATTGCAGTCATCAATACCCCATCAGCATATCAATCAACTGCACTGAAATGGGCTATTTTCAATACTCAATGTATCGAGTTACTGAATAGTAAAGAACATACAGCAACTGTAGCTAATCTATGTAGGCGTTTTCGTTTAGCAAGTACAAAGAAAGAATACTATTGGCTTTACAATTTTTTACCGTCTCTTCCGATTGAATTAGAAGAGCTAGTTAAATTTCTAAAAAATACTGAGACTGAGAATGGGGAATTATTTGACGAATCTAAAGAGAGTTTAGAGAAAAGGGAAATGGGCCAACTGGCAGAAATCCGCGTTATTTATACGTATACCCATACTCAATCAGAACGTCAAAAAAGAAATCGTCAAAGTAATCCAAACATCCCAAAACCGTCTCAAACTGACGTTAAAAAGACATTAAGAATTTCACTTGATGGAGAAAAAACATATCAAACTCATTTTGAACGAGGTGTGGCAAAACAGCCCCTTGAGGATAAAACTATAGAAAAAGTTGAAGATCATAATTTTGAATTTAACTTACTAGAGCAATGTTCTATCACAGCTCAGATCAATAATCTCAAAAATCAAATTCTGCATCAAAACAAGAATGAGCTAATGAGCAAGCCGAATCCTCGGGTCTTCGATTTGCCAACCGCACAGTACATTATGCAAATTTTATTAGAACAGGCAGAAAACTCTCCAATTCATACCCTGCTTTTATTTTCAGTCCTCAGTCTTACTCATTATAAAGATCTGCCGGTATTTCAAAAAAATTTACGAGTCAGTACAAAAAACAAAGAAGTATCACTGCACCCCCAAAAATGTTTCTTTAAGCAAAGCTTTGAAGTCTCTAAATTCAAGGATTTTGTTTTAAGAAAACATCGGTTGAATACCGTGAATTCTTTTACGATTCCTCTGCCTCAATATTATCTGGAAAATCTAAGTCAGTTGAAAAAAATGGATGGTGTTGAGATTGATTCCAAGATACAGGAGTATTTACAAAAAATTAATAAAGGGCTGACCTTCCAGTTAACAACACAAAATCTTCCGCGCTTACTCAGTGATATTGCATTGAATGAACTTGAGTATGAACTGGAAAGCAAATTGCTTAATGGAGAAAGTGTTCAGCACTATATTCCATGCCATTACTCTTCAACACAAATCGTGGATATTATTAATATGGGGCTTAGGAAGTTAAAGAGGGTTGTTACGGAGTATTTTAAGCAAATCGAGGTATAAATTACCATGGCGATGATTGAAGCGATATTCCGTTTCTTTAAGATGCAAATAAAACATCTTCTTGTCAA
>NZ_VPAM01000011.1:0-91236 GCF_013419215.1 Acinetobacter sp. YH12096
TGAGGATCAGAAAGCTTGTTTGAATCGATGTATTTCATCCGCAGATTATGCACGAATGCTAAGAAATCCGGAGTGCAAATATTAACCAAAAAGAAGATCGTTTTTTGATTTATGAAAGAGATCTAATGATGAAGAAAAAGCGAAACAATGGTTCAAACTTGCAAATTTCAATGGCGTGAAAGAAGCTAAAGTGGCACTTGACGAGTTGGCTAAAAGTTGAATTTAGTTTTAGCAATTATTATAAAAATAAATTCAACTTTTAAAAAAGCTCCTCAGGGCTTTTTTTAATATAAATTAAGTCATCTAGGGAAATGGGAACACAAAGTGCATTTTTGGCTTCTCAGTCTCGCTTGCATATTGAGACTCTTGTTATGAAAATTAATGGAAAGATATGCGTTGGCCAATTTCATCGTGTTTTATTACAACAGAATGAATATGTAGTTTGTGTTGCGAAAAAAATTGAAGAAAATGTTTATGAGTTATTTTCTGTTCTTAGCCCTTCAACAGGCATCCTACACATGCAAGTTGGAATGGGGCCTCGATAACAAATTTTAAAAAATCCACAAAAAAGGGGGGGTATGGTTTACAATAACTTGTGTTATTGCGTTCATTTTTATAATTGTACTCCCTCAAAATTTTGATCTAGTAAATTTTTTAATATTCTTTTCTGCGATTTTTACTTTTTATTTTTTATTTATGTATATTATTAAAAGTTCCGCAGCTTCGTTAATATATCTCAGTGAAAACTCTGAACAAGTTTTTGATCTGTATGGCTTTAAAAATCCTCAAGAAATATATCTATTTACTGCACGACATGAAGATACATCAGAGAAATTAATTTTAGAGTCTATTTACGATTATCGAAAAGTTATTAAAGATGATCCTTATCCTGAGGATTATTCTGATAAGAAATGAAAAAGTCTATTTTATCTTTAATTGCATATTTTGCCCAAGATAATGATATCCAAAAATGGATTCGTAAATGTTTACTATCTACAGATCGGAGTATATCTAGATTCCAAACGATTGGAGAACAAATGTTAGGCCTTAAGTTAGTATATAGTTAATATGAAAAGTAAAGTTAAAAAACACGTCTTTGGTTATGATGTTTTTGAGCAGAATATTTCTTTTTCTCATTTAGATGAAGGGGATATTCTACTCAAGGTTGATAATGATTCTAAAAAAAATCATAATTGGTCATTCTTAAAAATGAATGATGATTATATTGAATTAATCGATCAATCTTATGCGAGGTTGGGAAAAGGAGTAAGTATTTTAATTTTACTTCTTCCTATCTTTTTAATCTCTTTTTATTTTATATATTTTATTTTTACTACAGGAGAGGGTGATTTAGGATTTTCCATTTTTTTTATGTTCTTAATTTTGGGAATTCTTGCTTTTCCACTTATAGGATTTTTAAATCCTTACTTTAAATATGATCATAAACAGCCTATTTGTAAACCTATTCTTTTTAACCGAAAAACAGGCAAGGTATTTTTCTATATCAATGATCAAGAATATATAGAAAAAAAATGGACGGATGTAGTTTATATTATGGGCAGTAGTTTTGGGCTGTCAGGTATTCCACTACGTGAACTTCGGGCACATATCGTTGAAGACGGCATATTGAAACATACCTTTGTGATTGGCTTTCCAATGATTGGAATATTCCGCACCCAAGGTTTATGGGCTTTTATTTGTCATTTTATGATGAAAGGACCAGAAGAGCTTTATCCGAAACCGCATCCTATGTATGGTACCATCGATCCGTTTACCCAACTAACCTATTGTCAAAAGGTCGTGGGTGCAAAAGAAAGTTGGAGAGATACATGGAAATCATTTCGAATCATTTATCATTATAATTGGGTTCCAGCTTTATTTGCTTATCCATTTGATGTGTGTAATTTCATCGCAAGAAGAATCTTACTTCATATCAAACCATTACCTGTTTGGCATGAAGATGTAATTAAGAAAAACAAGATGGATCAGGAGCGCCCAGAGGAAATCAGCGCAAAAGATAATTTTGAATTTACGATGTTTAAAATGATGGATAAATAAAAAGCCCTTTCGGGCTTTTTTATATGTAAAGGGTTTAAGGCAATTGCTTAATCGGACTTCCACCCAAAGCTTGCATTAACGTCACATAAGCATTGTATTGACTCTGCTTGGTCTGAACCAAAGACAATCGAGCATTACGTGTAGTTTCCTGTGCATCTAACAAGTTTTTCAACGCAATTGCACCATTACGATAACGAACTTCAGTCAAACGCTCAGTCTTTTCTGCAAGCTGTACATTACGCTCTTGCAAAGCAACTTGTTGACTTAACTCAGTGCGGTTGGATAGCGCATTTTCCACATCGGCAAAAGCCTGATACAAGGTCTGACGATATTGAATAATAGATTTTTCATAATCTAAATCACTAATCGCAAGGTCTTTCTTCATATCGTTATATTGCAAGAAAGGTAAACTTAAACTTGCACCCAAAGCCAAAGCAGGGTTTTGTAATAAATTACTCAAAGAGGTACTACTCGAGCCTAAACTGCCAGTCAAACTAATTGAAGGGTAGTAACTCGCTTTCGTTGCATCTTTATTTGCCAAAGCTTTACGTAATCTTAACTCGCTTGCTTGTAAATCTGGACGGCGAGACAACAACTCGGCTGGTAAACCCGCTGCAATCGTCGGTAATGCAATTCGAGGTAAACGCTGCGGCTCTGAAATATTCAGTTGTTGCACAGGTTGATGTAATAACACAGCCAATGCAGTACGTGTTTCCACTTTTTGTTGGGCAATTTGGCTTAAGGTTGCTTTTTGACTTTGTACAGATTGTTCCGCTTGCGTTAGATCTAAACCTGACACAGCACCGGCTTTATATTGCACCTTGACCAAGTCATAGGTTTTTTGCGTACTGGCCAAATTTTGCTGCGCAATACTGTAGCGCTCATTTAAATAGCCAAGTTGCCAATATAGGTTTGCTGTTGTTGCAATCAAGCTTTGGGCCGTGGCTTGCAGGTCTTGTTCAGTCGCTAAAGCTTCCCACTTTGCTGCCTCAGTTTGGCTGGCCAAGCGACCAAATAAATCTACTTCATAACTAACGCCACCGCTGAGTGATACACCTTTTGATGAGTCATCACCTGAGTTAAGGTCAAAGTTATGTCCAGTTGAAACACTTGAACTCACGCGTGGCCCTTGTTTATTTTCAGCTAAACCTGCTTGTAGTCGAGCTTGCTGTAAATTAATACCTGCAACAGCGAGGTCTGTATTCGCAGCTAAAACTTGATTCACTAACTGGTTTAATTGAGCATCATTAAACAATGTCCACCATTGGTCAGCATACGTATCTGCATGAACTTGCTGACTCATGGCTTTCGCATTTTGAAATTGCGTCGGGATTTGTGTTGCAGGAGCTTCATACGGCGTCTTAACCACAGCGGCACAGCCGACTAAGCTACTTCCAAGAATGAAGGCACTTGCAAGTTTAGTTAAGGTCATTTGCATCATTATTTCCTTATTCGCGAGAAAGCGCATCGACAGGGTTCAGCTGTGCGGCATTACGTGCAGGAATAAAGCCAAACACAATACCAATCATACTTGAGCAGACAAATGCAGCAACGATAGACGTTGTTGAATAGGCCATTTGGAATGTTCCACCGGCAAAATGACTAATCAATTGTCCAATACCTAAAGATAATAAAACCCCAAGCACACCGCCTAAGATACACACCAACACCGCCTCAATCAGGAACTGTTGCAAAATATCACTTTGACGGGCACCCACGGCCATACGCACACCAATTTCTTGAGTACGCTCAGTCACAGAAACCAACATAATGTTCATGACCCCAATACCACCGACGATCAATGAAATCACCGCAATCGCAGATACCAATAAAGTCATTGTTGCAGTGGTTTGTTGAATGGTTTCACGGATACTATCGGAGTTCTGTGTAAAGACATCTTGCGCGCCATGACGTTGCACCAATAAGTTTAATATGGCGTTCTCAGCAGCAGCACTTGGGTATTCATCTTTCACTCGGACAATAATGCTGCGCACATTCGACTGACCTAGCATACGACTCATGACCGTTGAATAAGGCAAATACACATTCAGGCTATCTGAGTTGCCCATCATGCTTTTTTGTTCTTCGATCACGCCAATGATACGGCTCGGCACACTGCCTAATAAAATCACTTGACCCACAGGGTTGGTGCCATCGGCAAAGAAGGTATTTTTAGTATTACTATCAATCACCACATCTTGCGCTTGCTCATTCACACTTTCTTTATCAAAAGGCTGACCCGAAGCGAAGTTCATTCCTTTGACATAGAAGAAATCTTCACTCACGCCATTCACTGTGGTCGACGCTTCTGTGTCTTTAAAACGTGCTGTGACAGATGAATTGACCGAAGGACTAACGCCATCGACATAAGGCTGCTCAGCAAGGGCCGTCGCATCGGCTGGAACCAATGTTTTTACTTGGGAGGATCTGGAATTATCACCAAAGCCTCGACCTTGATACACCGTGATGGTATTGGTACCTAAACTGCTGATATTTTCTAAAATTTGCTTTTGTGAACCATTCCCAAGAGCCACAACAGAAACCACAGAAGCGATACCAATAATGATCCCGAGCATGGTTAAAAATGTTCGCATACGGTGAGCATTCATGGCTAAAATCGCCATACGGAAGGCTTCACCTAAACGGTCAACGGCAGAGCGCCAGCTTGAGGTTTTTTTCTGTGTGTTTGGAACGAGTTGTTGTTTTTCTAAAGGTTCATCATCTGTTTCAGGTACATTGGGCTGATCTGAAATGATGTTACCATCTGAAATTTCAATAATTCGAGTCGCATTTTTTGCAACATTATGGTCGTGCGTGACCAAAATAATGGTATGACCTTTGGCATTGAGTTCGCGCAAAATCCGCATCACTTCAATACCACTATTCTTATCTAGTGCACCGGTCGGTTCATCGGCAAGAATAACATCGCCACCATTCATGAGGGCACGCGCAATCGACACACGTTGTTGCTGACCACCCGAGAGTTGGCTCGGACGGTTTTGGGTTTTTTCACCCAGTCCAAGATCGGTTAGTAGTTGCTTGGCACGTGCATTGCGTTCGGTTGCATCTGCACCGGCATAGATTGCAGGAACTTCGACGTTACCAGCAGCATTCAAATCACCGAGTAAGTGATAGCGCTGGAAAATAAAGCCAAAATATTCACGGCGTAACTGTGCCAGTTCATCTGGTTCAAGTTCACGAGTTTCACGCCCTTTGACTTTGTAGCTGCCATTGGTTGGCTTATCTAAACACCCCAAAATGTTCATTAGGGTTGATTTACCAGAACCGGACTGACCTACAATCGCCACCAGTTCACCTGGGTAAATCTCAAGATTGACCCCTTTTAGAATCTGGACTGTGCTTTCACCAGCAGGGAATTCACGAGTCAGATTCTTGACCTCGAGTAGAGGCGTCTGATTTCGACTCATCATTACATTCTCATTGGGCCGCCAGCACCACCACGGTTGCTGCGTTTCGCTGAATCATTAGAGGTATCTGAACCGTCGGCAATCACGACTTTGTCACCCTGTTTTAAGCCACGGATCACTTGTGCGGTCACACGGTTATTTAAACCGAGTAATACCTGTTGTGGTTGAGCTGAACCATCGGCTTGTAGTACACGAACCATCGCAACACTGGCTTTACCTTGTTTGACCAATGCTTTTTCAGCTTCAGTCAGTTCTAAACGTTTAGGACGGTTTGGATTGTCTTTGTTCGATCTAGCTTCTGCGCTGGCTTTTTTATCAGCAGATTCACCATTTGCAGATGCATTATTACGGCTACGTTGTGGACGGTTCGAGGTTTGAACGGCTGCGGCAGGTACAGTCAAGACATTCTTGGCTTCATCTAAAATGATATACACCTGAGCAGTCATATCGATACGCAATTTACCGTCTTCATTTGGGACATCAAATAACGCATTGTAGTAAACCGCAGTACTTGAAGGCGAAGAGGTGTTGTTGTTACTTTCGGTGTTAATTGAGTTTGGCGCAGGTTCAACTTGGCGCAGGGTAGCATAGTGTTTTGTTTCACTGTCGCCCAAGGTTGTAAAATAAACGTTTTGACCTTCTTGGACTTTCATCACATCTGCTTCAGAAATTTCAGCTTTAATGGTCATGGTGTCGAGTTTTGCCAATTTCACAATGGTTGGCGCACTTTGGTTGGCATTTACGGTTTGGCCTTCTTCAGTCACAATCGCCACGATGGTTCCATCCATAGGTGCAACAATTTGTGTATAGCCTAAGTCTTCTTTTGCAGTCGCTAAAGTTAAACGTGATTGTTCAATTTGTGCATTAATGGCTGCAATATCAGCTTGCGCAGTTTTATAACTTGCTAGCGCAGATTCAAGTTCTGCACGACTAGTCGCGTCTTGAGCGTACATTGCTTGTTGACGATTATATTCAGCTTGGACTTTTGCAAGATTTGCTTGTTTAACTGCCAATTGCGCTTGTTGGTTTTTGATGCTAGCTTCTGCAGTTTTTAAATCATTTTCCTGACGTACCGAGTCAATACGGGCAATCAGCTGACCTTGTTTAACTTCATCGCCGAGCTGCACATACATCTTTTTCACCTGACCAGAAACCTGTGCACCAACACTCACCATTTTGGTTGCTTCAAGTACACCTGTTGCAAGCACAGAGTTTTCAATGTCACCACGACTCACTTCAGCAGTAATATATTGCGGCTGAGTTTCTTTAGGTTTTAGGAAATGCCATGCAGTGACAGCGATTGCCAAAGCAACGATGATGGCTACGATCAATTTTGCTGGTTTTATTTTTGGCATGATTGGCAGTTAAAAGTTTATAAAGATGATTGAATTATAAGATTTAAATACGGATAAATTGTGAACTTTTTGAACAAACAGTAATGATAATTATTCTTTTATACTGGAATGCAAGTTATTACAGCCTTTTATTAGACTAGAAGAGTCTGCGCCCACACAAGCTGGCAATAGCTTGTTGTACCAAGTGCTCAGGATTTTCATGACCTAAACCTTTTATTGACGCGTCTAAACGAAGTAATAGGGCAGGCCAAGTCAAAAAATCGTTGGCATTTAAACGGCGTAACGCTTGTTGATACAGCCCGACTTTGGTTTTCCAAATACCGATTTGCAAGGCATTTTGTGGCTGCTCAAACAGTTGCATCAGCAAACGCATTTCCTTACTGATACTCCATAAAATCAGCGACATCGGCTCGCCTGAAGCGATTAAGTATTGAAAAATTTTAATTGATTGCGCCAAATTGCCTTGCAGCATGGCATCATTTAAATCATAGGTGGTGTAGCGTGACTGATCTTGTAAGCAAGAGTACAGATGATCAATCTGAATCATTTCAGCTTCAGGAAAAGTATCTGCAACACGCATTAAACTATTTTTTGCAGCCAGTAAGTTGTGCTCATGATGCTGTTCTAGCCATTGCCAAGCATCATTGGCGAGTTGAATGCCGAGCTTTTGTGCTTCAACGGCCAAAATTTGCTGACGATCTTTAGGGTAGTTTGCAGTCAGTGCAACATTGACTCCATTGGCATCAATCGTTTGGAAAAAACTGGTCTTTAAACTCGCACTGTCTTGCTTTGGCATGACCACGAGCAGCAAGTTGCTTTCATTTTGCTGCAAATAGCTTTTTAACAGTTTTAGTCCATTGGCATCGGGTTTAATGCTGCCATGTGCCTCAATTGCCAGTTGACTGGAAAATAATGACAAGCTATTTAAAGCATTAAAGACATTTTTCCAATCAGCAGCAGAGCTAATGTCATACCGTTGACGCTCGACTTCTCGAGTGTTCCAACTCTTACGAAATGCATTCAGGAGATTTTGTTCAAGTAATGGCTCTTGACCATGTAGCACCCAGGCACCTTGCGCTTCATCTACACGTTTTAATGCCTGAAGATAGTCAAGTTTCATAAATCAAAATTACTCAGCTTTGGTTGGTGCAGTTAGTGGGTTCGCTTTTGGTAAGCGGTTTGATGAAATTTGGCGCACGATCTGTTGTGCAATGTCATCAATAATCACTTGTTTTAAATATTTTTCTTCTTGGTCATCAGTGTTCACGGTTGCTACGTCGTATTGGTAGCTACGTGTTGCCATCAATGTACGTGGTTCTGTCACAGGGTTACCTTGAGCATCTTCAATTTGGAACGTCACATTCAGGCGCAGTAAAGTTTCAACCAATTTACCATTGAGTTCTAAACGTCGCGGAGTGTAATCCAACACATGTAAGACATAGGCATTTTGATTATTGCTCAATTGCACGCCTGCAGAACCTAAATAAATCGCTAACTTTTCATGTAAGTCATCCGTATCTTCAGGAAGTGCCAATCGCATATTGGAATAGGCTACAGGTACAGCAGCAGGGTTGGTGCCTTTTAAATGAAAACCACAACCGACCATGCCTGCGCTCAGGCCCATAGTTAATACAATTGCAGCAACACGTTGAACCAAGTGCATAAAGTGTCCTCTGTTTCCCGAAGGGATAATGTTGAAATCCTGTGTGGATTGTAAAGTCAAAGCCCGTTGACTCGCAACGGGCTTTGTTTGGGAATTGTGAAATCCTTTTGTTCCCTCTCCTCATAGGAGAGGGTTAGGGAGAGGTTAATTACCCTCATCCCAACCTTCTCCCAAAGGGAGAAGGAAATATAAGGAATTTAAACCACCAAATTCACTAATTTATTCGGCACCACAATTTCTTTCTTGGTTGGACCAGTCAAGAATTGCTGAACTTCAGGTAATGCTTTTGCTTGTGCCAAAATGTCATCTTTAGAGGCATCGACAGACACTTCTAATTTGCCACGAAGTTTACCGTTCACTTGCACTACAATCGTTTGTGTATTGCGAGTCAGCGCAGATTCATCTACCGCAGGGAAGCGTGCTGATGTTAATTCGATACCAAACTCAGCCAATAAGGTTTGGCTTAAATGTGGTGCAAACGGAGCAAGTAAAGTTAGAAGGGTAATGATTGATTCACGTGCAACAGCGGCATCGTTATCATCTTTTACTTCAAACTTATTGTTTGCGTTTAGAAGTTCCATCATCGCTGCAATAGCAGTGTTGAAGGCATGACGACGTGCAATGTCATCACCCACTTTTTGAATGGTTTCGTGTGTTTTACGACGTAAGTCTTGTGCAGCGGTAGATAGTGCCGCTTTGTCGATGTTTGCAGCAGAGTTGCCTTGTTCAAGGAAACCAGTTGCTAGGCGCCATACACGTTTTAAGAAACGGTTTGCACCTTCAACACCTGCATCTGACCATTCAAGTGATTGATCTGGTGGAGCTGCGAACATCATGAATACACGTGCAGTATCTGCACCGTATTGGTCAATAATCGCTTGCGGGTCGATACCGTTATTTTTCGATTTCGACATTTTTTCTTGACCACCCACCACGACGTCTTGACCATCACCTTGATATTTCGCAGAAATGATGCGGCCTTTTTCATCACGTTCTAAGTCGATGTCGGCAGGGTTAAACCATGTTTTCTTGCCTGACTCAGATTCACGGTAGTAAGTATCCGCAAGCACCATACCTTGAGTTAAAAGGTTAGTGAATGGTTCGTTACCTTGAACGACGCCTTCATCACGCATCAATTTGTGGAAGAAGCGTGCATAAAGTAAATGAAGAATTGCGTGTTCAACACCACCGATGTATTGGTTCACAGGTAACCAAGTTTGACCCGCTTCAGGTTTCACCATACCGTCAGTGAAATCTGGAGATGCATAGCGTGCATAGTACCAAGATGATTCTACAAAGGTATCCAAAGTATCTGTTTCACGACGAGCATCGCCACCACAGCATGGGCAAGTGGTTTCATAGAACTCAGGCATTTTGTTGAGTGGATTGCCTGAACCGTCTGGAACCACGTCCGTTGGCAATACAACTGGAAGTTGTTCTTCAGGTACTGGAACCTGACCACATTTTTCACAGTTGATCATAGGAATTGGACAACCCCAATAACGCTGACGAGAAACACCCCAGTCACGTAAACGGAATTGAACTTTTACATTTGCAAGCTTTTGAGGCTCAAGTTTTGCAAGGAATGCATCGAATGCGCCTTGGAAATCTAAACCGTCAAATTCGCCTGAATTCACCAGTTTGCCTTCTTTAGAACCGTACCATTCTTGCCAAGTGGTTGCGTCAAAGTCTGCATCGTCTGCACCTTTGGCATCAATCACTTGCTTGATGGTTAAGCCATATTTGTTGGCAAATTCGAAGTCACGTTCATCGTGTGAAGGCACTGCCATCACCGCACCTGAACCGTAAGACATCAAGACGTAGTTTGCGATCCAAACAGGAACTTCTTCACCTGTAACTGGGTGCTTCACAGAAAGACCAGTTGCCATGCCTTTCTTTTCAGCAGTCGCAAGATCAGCTTCTGCAACAGAACCCATACGGCACTCTTCGATAAATGCAGCAAGCTCAGGATTGCTTTCCGCAGCTTTAAGTGCCATCGGATGTTCTGCTGCAACCGCAACATAAGTCACACCCATGAGTGTGTCAGCACGAGTGGTAAATACAGTTAAACCATCTGCATAAACGTCTGGATTCGCTGAAGGGAAGGTAATTTCCATACCCTGTGAGCGACCAATCCAGTTACGTTGCATGGTTAAAACTTGCTGTGGCCAGCCGTCTTTTAATGTTTCTAAATCGTCAAGTAATTCTTGCGCATAGTCAGTGATGCGGAAGTAGTACATTGGAATATCACGTTTTTCGACCAATGCACCAGAACGCCAGCCACGACCATTTTCAACTTGTTCGTTTGCTAAAACAGTTTGGTCTACTGGGTCCCAGTTCACTGTTGAAAGCTTACGGTAAATTAAACCTTTTTTATAAAGCTGTACGAATAACCATTGTTCCCAGCGGTAGTATTCAGGTGTGCAAGTTGCAAATTCACGATCCCAATCTACAGAAAGACCTAACTTTTTAAGCTGATTACGCATGTAATCAATGTTTTCAAAAGTCCATTTTGCAGGAGCGACTTGATGGGCAATTGCCGCGTTTTCAGCAGGCAAACCGAAAGCATCCCAACCCATTGGTTGTAGTACAGTTTCACCTTGTAATCGGTGGAAACGGCTGATCACGTCACCAATGGTGTAGTTACGCACATGACCCATATGCAGTTTGCCACTTGGATAAGGGAACATAGAGAGGATATAACGACGTGGTCCTTCTACTTGGTCGGCAACTTTAAAGGCTTTGCGATTTTCCCAGTCTTGTTGGACTGTAGGTTCAATCGCACTGGCTTGATATTCAGGGTCAATGTGAGTAGTCATAAACGTAAATAGAAATAACGGTTAAAAAGTTTGTGCTACAGCATAGCGCAAAATACGCCTAGAGTGAATTTTGCGATGCTGTGTAGATGTAAATAATTTAAGTCAAAATTGAAGGCTTTGGCGTAAATTATTGTGGTGCGGAGGCTACGGCTTGACCTTGGCGGAGCGCTGCATTGGCTTCGCGTTGTTGTTCTGCCAGTTGCTCATTTTGCTCATTCGACTTTTCGGCTTCACGTGAAACCTCTTCTTGGTTTTTTGCTGGAGTTGATTGCGTAGTCGTTGTTGCACCATAGGTATTCACTTTACCTTTACGCTGCGCATTTTTTGGCGGTGGCGTGGTGGTGTAATGCGTTGAACCTTTTGCATCCACCCACTTGTAATATTCTTTCGCTGAAAGGTCCAAACTGGTCAGGCAAAATGCCATGCTAGATAAAATACAGGCAGTGCGAGCAATCGTCTTCTTCATCATAAATTCAGTCCCATAGTTAGAGTGATCATGCAAAATTATGCTGAAAATTTTGCGCTTTTTTGACAGTAGAATCTATGCATTTTTTAGCACAAAGGATAAAAGGGACATCGCGTGGGATGAATAACTTTGTGAATGATGAATTGTGGAATTAATAAGCAATCAAAATATTGTGTTTTTATCATTTAATCCATGCCTTAAGTTGAAAGTGAGGCAATTGAATTAAAAACCCACAGCAATTTATTTAATTTATTTATTAGATTTATAAAAGTATTTTATTAAATACATGCTAACTGGTTATAAATAAACAAACTACAAAGAATGCAAAGAACGGGAGTGTGCTTAAAAAACAAACGGTCTGTAAGTAATCAGAAAAAAGCCCATTTTTAAACTTGACTTTAATGGTTGAAACTACAAAAATGCTGTCTTTAGTTTTATATGCCTTAGATCGATCACCCTTCGAATGAGTGCATTTTAGCAATGGACTTCTTCTCTAGCCGAGAGGTTGAACAAAGCCAACAAAATATGTTTATCCCAACATGTTTTAGACCCCATATTGCTCAAACAGCAAGCAGGTCAGATTTTTTTCTTATTGCTATGAAAACTATGAAATTTGTGTGCTATAACAGAGCACACAGTTAATGAATTAACCACGACAAATGCCCTCCATTTGTGCGTGAAAAAAGATTAGGGTGAATCACGTTGGAACTTTTATCTGGTGGTGAAATGCTCGTACGCGCTTTAGCGGACGAAGGCGTTGAACATGTTTTTGGATACCCAGGCGGCGCAGTACTGCATATTTATGATGCGCTATTTCAACAAGAAAAAATCAATCATTACCTAGTGCGCCACGAGCAAGCTGCTGGTCATATGGCTGATGCTTACTCACGTGTCACAGGTAAAACAGGTGTCGTATTGGTGACATCTGGTCCTGGTGCAACAAATACCGTAACTCCAATTGCAACTGCCTATATGGACTCAATCCCAATGGTGATTTTGTCAGGTCAGGTTGCAAGCCATCTTATCGGTGAGGATGCGTTCCAAGAAACGGATATGGTCGGTATTTCGCGCCCAATCGTAAAACACAGCTTCCAAGTACGTCATGCAAGCGAAATCCCTTCGATTATTAAGAAGGCATTTTATATCGCTTCAAGTGGTCGTCCGGGTCCTGTTGTCGTTGATATTCCAAAGGATGCGACGAATCCTGCAGAGAAATTTGCTTACGAATATCCTGAAAAAGTGAAAATGCGTTCGTATCAACCGCCGCATCGTGGTCACTCAGGTCAAATTCGTAAAGCAATTGATGAATTGATTCATGCTAAACGCCCAATTATTTATTCAGGCGGTGGTGTGGTTCAAGGCAACGCTTCTGCACAGTTGACAGAACTTGCACATTTATTGGGTTATCCAGTAACCAGTACTTTAATGGGTCTTGGTGCGTATCCGGGCAATGATGAACAATTCATTGGTATGTTGGGTATGCATGGTACTTATGAAGCCAATATGACGATGCACAATGCAGATGTGATTTTGTGTGTAGGTGCGCGCTTCGATGACCGTGTAACCAATAACCCAGCGAAATTCTGTCCAAATGCGAAAGTCATTCATATTGATATTGACCCAGCAACGATTTCAAAAACAATTATGGCGCACATCCCAATTGTGGGTGCAGTAGAGCCTGTATTGACTGAAATGTTGGCGCAATTAAAACAATTGAATGTGTCTAAACCAAATCCTGAAGATATCGGGGCTTGGTGGAAACAAATCAATGAATGGCGCCAAGTTCATGGTTTGAACTATGACAAACCAACTGATGGTTCGATGAAGCCACAGCAAGTTGTTGAAGCGTTGGATAAAATTACCAATAGTCAAGCCATTATTACTTCAGACGTTGGTCAACACCAAATGTTTGGTGCGCTTTACTACAAATACACACGTCCACGTCAATGGATCAACTCAGGTGGTCTAGGAACCATGGGTGTAGGTTTGCCATATGCTATGGCAGCTAAACTTGCCTTCCCAGATCAACAAGTAGTGTGTATTACTGGCGAAGCATCGATTCAGATGTGTATCCAAGAACTATCTACATGTAAGCAATATGGCTTGAATGTAAAAATTCTATGCTTGAATAACCGTGCATTAGGTATGGTTAAGCAATGGCAAGACATGAACTACGAAGGTCGTCACTCAAGCTCGTATGTTGAGTCACTTCCAGACTTCCCTAAATTAATGGAGGCGTATGGTCATGTAGGTATTCAAATTGACCATGCAGATGAACTCGAGTCGAAGCTTGCTGAAGCGATGGCGATCAATGACAAGTGCGTGTTTATTAACGTGATGGTTGACCGTTCAGAGCATGTATATCCAATGTTGGTTGCTGGCCAGTCAATGAAAGATATGTGGTTAGGCAAAGGAGAGCGCACACAATGAGACATATTATCTCTGTACTTGTAGAAAACGAAGCAGGTGCGCTTTCACGTTTGGTAGGTTTATTCTCTCAGCGTGGTTATAACATTGAGACATTAAACGTAGCGCCAACAGAAGATCCGACGCTTTCGCGTTTGACTTTAACCACGTATGGCGATGAGCATAAAATTGAACAAATCACCAAACAACTCAACAAGCTTGTCGAAGTTGTTAAAGTTGTTGATTTGTCTGAAGGTGCTCATATTGAACGTGAATTGATGTTAATTAAAGTCAAAGCACTTGGTTCAGCGCGCGCAGAAATTAAACGTACTGCGGATATTTTCCGTGGACAAATCGTAGACGTAACACCAACGACATATACCATTCAAATCGCAGGTACAACTGAAAAGATAGATGGTTTTATTGATGCCTTAGCTGAAAATACAATTCTAGAAGTTGTACGTTCAGGTGTTTCAGGTATCGCACGTGGCGAAAAAGTTTTAACTATCTAATTTTATATATTCACCTCACTCCTATGGGTGAGGTACTTGAAACGTGAATAATCAAACAGAATCACGGTATCAAGTTAAAGGAAACAAAAGCATTTTAGCGGAGACAGCAATGCAAATTTTTTACGATAAAGACACAGACTTATCTATCATCCAAGGCAAAAAAGTAGCAATCATTGGTTATGGTTCACAAGGCCATGCTCATGCGCTTAACCTTAAAGATTCAGGCGTTGACGTAACTGTAGGTCTACGTGCTGGTTCTACTTCTTGGAAAAAAGCTGAAAATGCTGGTCTTAAAGTTTCAGAAGTTCCTGCTGCTGTAGCTCAAGCTGACTTAGTTATGATTTTGACTCCAGATGAGTTCCAATCACAACTTTACCGTGACGTAATTGAGCCAAACATCAAGCAAGGTGCAACGCTAGCATTTGCTCATGGTTTCTCTGTTCTTTATAACCAAGTTGTTCCACGTGCTGACCTTGACGTAATCATGGTTGCTCCAAAAGCGCCTGGTCATACTGTACGTTCAGAATTCCAACGTGGTTCAGGTGTACCTGATCTTATCGCTGTTCACCAAGATGCTTCTGGTAATGCACGTAACGTTGCGCTTTCTTACGCTTCAGGTGTGGGTGGTGGTCGTACTGGTATTATCGAAACTTCATTCCGTGAAGAAACTGAAACTGACCTTTTCGGTGAGCAAGCAGTTCTTTGTGGTGGTGCTGTTGAATTGGTTAAAATGGGCTTCGAAACTTTGGTTGAAGCTGGTTATGCACCAGAAATGGCTTACTTCGAATGTCTACACGAACTTAAATTGATCGTTGACTTAATGTTCGAAGGCGGTATCGCGGACATGAACTACTCAGTATCAAACAATGCTGAATATGGCGAATACGTAACTGGTGTTGAAGTAATCAACGAACAGTCTCGTGAAGCTATGCGTAATGCGCTTAAACGTATTCAATCTGGTGAATACGCGAAGATGTTCATCCAAGAAGGTGCGTTGAACTACCCATCTATGACTGCTCGTCGTCGTCAAAACGCGGCGCATGGTATCGAAGTAACTGGTAACAAGTTACGTGCGATGATGCCTTGGATCCAAGCGAACAAAATCGTTGATAAAGAGAAAAACTAATTTCTTGAATCAATTGATTTGAATACGAAGACCCACTCATTTTGAGTGGGTTTTTTAATATCTAAAGTTACTTGCCTTAAAAATAGAAAAGTAGTGCTCTCATTCCTTACGCGTCACTCAAAACAGTGTGCTGCCTCGT
Source organism: Acinetobacter sp. YH12096 (assembly GCF_013419215.1). Classification (NCBI taxonomy): domain Bacteria; kingdom Pseudomonadati; phylum Pseudomonadota; class Gammaproteobacteria; order Moraxellales; family Moraxellaceae; genus Acinetobacter; species Acinetobacter sp. YH12096. The sequence goes on from NZ_VPAM01000011.1 coordinate 15,973, forward strand.
TGTACTTCGTACAAAACAATGTTTTGTACTCGTTCATACTTTGGATCCAAGCGAACAAAATCGTAAGCAAAGAAAAGAATTTATTTAATTATCTTTTGAGTTTTATGCTACAAGGAACCCAATATTAGCGTGGGTTAGAATAATGATTTTATATAAATATGTGAGTTTTGAAGCTGCTTTAACGATTTTAAAAACAAAATCTCTAGGTTTTTCACATTTAGAAGATTTTAATGACCCATTTGAATGCACTGGTTTTGGTTTTTATGATTTGGATGTACCGACATCGGTAGCAGTAGGGCATTCCGAAATCAGTTTTCTAGAAAATATGTGATTTTAAGTTTGACTAGAACTGCTTTAAATCTACTCATCTGGCCACATTATGGGGATAGTTAAAAAAGGTGTCGTGATCGGAATAGACACATGCAAAGCAGGTTTTGAAGATGGTGATCAATTTATTATTTCTTCAACAAAAGGAGAGTTGAGATATTTAAAAACAGCGCCGAAGCAGGCCAATGTGGCAAGTGTTGAAAAATTAATGTCTGTAGGAAATTCAAATATTTTAAATTGGGATAATGAAGAAGTTTTAATAAAGCATGGTTTGCTTTATAAAATGCAGGAATGGGCATACGAAGAGGAAGTACGTATTGTAAAGAATATTAGCGATACTCAATTCGGGTATCACTTTTCTGCAAAAACACATGCATATATCAATGACCAACTTTGGCAAAGAGTACAATTGCAAACGCGTCCAATTTATACGTTAAAATTGCCTGAAGAAGCCTTTTTTGAAGTATATGTTGGGAAAAATGCATATATTGATCTTAGAAGAAAGCAAGAGCTTGTGAAGCCAGTAATTGATCATAAGAGATCAGTGTGAATTGCTGAAAGATCTATGTGTTGAATCTAATATTAGTTTGAAATGCATTTCATTAGATTTGGAAACATGGTCTTTAAAAGTGAATCAAATTTAATTTGATGGTTTTGAGTCATGGGTGGTTTCAAAACTCCTATATTTGTGTCAGCTGAGTTGAATTTAGGTTGTGATAGAGTAGGCATTATTCATGCTGCATGGAGTGTGTAATTGCAATGAAAATATCAAAACTCTCTCTTACTCGCTCTTTGTCTACCTGTGGTGAGTTTTGCACAAGTTTCAGATATAGCACAGTCTGAGTTAAAGCCTTTACCTGATGTTCGGATATCCATGCAGCGGATGCTTCGCTCTACTGAAGGGCGTTATTTCTTAGATTTGTATGCTGGCATATGGAATCCGCACGGGACTTTGACTGATTTGCAAGAGCCCAAACAAATTAACTTTAAAGGGACTCAAAAAGCAGATTTTATTGACTTGAACTCAGTCAATGTTGGGACGGAACAAAATGCGGTAACAGCTTATCGATTGGCAGGAACATTGAATGCAAATACAGGATCGTTTAAAGCTGAACTGACGGAACAAACGGCACCACCATCTACAAGTTATCTACAGTTTGAGCCTGCGTTTAAAGCTGTAGATAAACCTATCCTGCTGTTTAAGTTCTATGGGGTGCAATCCGCAGACCAACCTTATGGGAAGTCTCTAAAACGCGTAGATGTCATTAATAAGTCAAATGACAAAGTCTTGCAGTCATTACAAGGCTTTAGTGCATTTGGTAATAGTATGGGATTCTTAGATGTAAACTTTGATGGATACTATGATGTTGTACTTTCAGATACCTCTGATGGTCGAAAAATAGAAGATAAGCGATTTATTTATTGGATGTACAATCCTAAAACGAAGAATTTTCAACGCTCACCACAATTGGAAAAAATTGCTGGCTTCCCAAAATTAAAAGGAGAGTTGCAGCAGATCGACTTTGGATCAGGTCAAATCTTTCGAGTCGATCAAGGATTGCTTTATCCAGTCAGTGAGTAAGTTAAATTTTAAAAAGCCCCATAACTTGGGGCTTTTTTTATTTATAGAATTTTCTAAAGATGAATGTAGATACTTTTAAATGAGGTAGTCAGTATTTTGAATAAAAAATCAAAGTAAAAAGAGGGTTGAAAGAGAGGGACTGAATTTTAACATACATGATATTTCATGTAATAAATGAGATTCTAAAAATTTGAAAAACAAAAAACTGAAATTTAAAGAAAGAAAATATGATTTACAAAAGCTTAACATTGGAAACTAAGACGTGTTTCAAAACCTGTAATTTAATACAAAGGCTCAGTATTTGGTGACGTAATTCTTGTATTGCGTTTCAAAAGACATACCTGAAAGTAGTGATTATACATTCGAGATTCTATTTAAAAATAAAATTTAATCGGCCTTTACTATTAATATAGTTGAATATTCAAATATTATTGGTTTGTTTGAAAATTATTTTGAACTATTTCACAAATATTTGGTGAAATATGTAACAGCCTATATTATTTTTAATGTTACTAAATTTAATAAAAACAATAAGATATGTTATACCAAAAAATAGGGATATGAAAAAAATCCCCAAAATTTGGGATAAAGAGAAAAATTAAATAAAAATATAAAAATTAAAAATATTTAATATATTACAACCACATAATTTAAATATTCGTAAAAAATAATATTACATGAATATTCGTGTGAATATTCCGCATTAGGTTCTTTTTTTCTCCACATGATTAAGAATGAATCAGCACCTAGGGAAAGTAAGATTAATTAGTTTTTCTTAATAAATATCCTTTGATGCACATACTAATAAATCTCATATGAGAATGGAGAAGTGAAATGTCTACATCTAAAATTTTAACCGCAGTACTATCTGCAACATTGTTCGTAGCACTTCCAGCAACATCTGCAATCGCTGGTGGTAAAAAAGAATCTAAACAATGTGGCGGTGCGCCGTGTGAAGGCGAAATCGACATAAAGTTACAGATTCTTAAAGCATGTGAGCTTTTGGTAGGTAAAGACATCAAACTCGTTGAAGACAGTTATACGGGTGCTAGTGGCTTTACAGTTACAACGAACACTCCATATACATTAAATCTATCTACGCTAAACGCGGGTTCAAGTGCAGATACTTTTGTAAAACATGAAACCACTAGTGATAAAGTATTTACAAAAATCACGACTTCAAAAGGTGGTGTGAATTATCCAATCGGTTCTACACCTGTAGCTGGTATGAGCGTTGATAACTTTGCTGTATCTGTAGCTCCAAAAAATACAATTTCAGGTACTCAACGTGCTGGTACATACAAAGATACTTTATATATCAAAGTAGCTTACTAATCCAAATTTAGGGAGTTGATTCTACACAGTTAGGGTCAACTTCTTTTTATTTTTGAATTGATAATAATATTTAAATGTACTGGGGTGGGTATATGAAAAGTTTATTCAAAGTCGTTTCATTTAGTTTAATAACTTGCTTATTGAGTCCTCAAATATTTGCAGGTATTTCAATTAGCCCTGTGCAGTTATATTTAACCGATAAATCTAAACAACGCAGTGCGACATTTACTTTGGAATCGAAAGGGGATGATGAGACACCACGTATTTTTGAAGCTCAAGCATTTAAATGGACTCAAAATGCCGCAGGGGAAGATGTTCTTTCACCTGAATCCAATATTATTATCAATCCGAAAAACTTTATTTTAAAACCAAATTCAAAACAAATGGTTCGTGTGGGTTTTACTCAATCTGTAGAAAGTATGAATCTACAACAAGAAGAAGCATGGCGTATTATTTATACTGAGCTACCACAAGTGACGAACTCTGAATCGAAAATTGCACTGTTATTAAGTATTAATGTGCCATTTTTTGTCGGCAAACAAGAACCCGCTTATTTGAAATTTATTGCCAAAAAAACGAATGGTCGCACCATTATTCAGGTTGAAAATTTAGCAAAATCACACATTCAAATCCAAAAACTTTATGTCATCGATAAAAGCAAAAAAACAGTCGCTGAATCTTCCGATATGAAATATTTATTGGCATTAGGTAAAAACCAATACGACATCGGGAATGTTTCTTTACAAGGCGCTAGTAATTATAAAGTCGTTGTGGAAACAGATAAAGGTGACACTCCTTTGGAGTTTAATTTAGTTGAGTAGTGGCTATGAACAGAATTACATTGCTTCTATATTGTATTTTATGTGCTAATTCTGCTCATGCAGAAGCCGTTGATATGCCTGATGATTTATTTCCAACCAGTATTTGGGTAAACGAAGTAGACCGCAAGAGCGAAGTATTATTACTGACTGAAAATAACAAGTTTTATATAGAATGCGCAGATCTTGATAAGCTGCAAATCAAAGTAGAAATTCTGAAACGACATGCAACTAAAAATTCATTTTGTTTGGTAACGGATCAAGATATTCAGTCTGGATTTGATCCTCAATTGCAAGCCGTCAAAATTAATCTTCCATCAAAATATTTCTTTGGGCTAGAAACTGATACCTTAATCAGCCAGCCGATGCCTGCAAATTTTGGTGCATTTCTTAATTATGAAATGCATTTTGAAAATAATACTCAACATAATAATTTTGGTATGCTACCTGAACTGGGCGTGTTTAAAGACAATTGGATTTTAAGAAATAATGCCTTTTATCGAAATAATAAAGGTGATGATTATCGTGAAGAAAAATTCGTCAGGTTAAATAGTAGTCTTGAGTTTGATTTTTCTAAAAGTGCGACCAAACTGGTTATTGGTGATACGACCTCTGCATATAGTGCATTAATTCATGGTGTGCGATTTGGTGGTTTGAGTTTTGGTACAGACTATACGTCACGCCCAGATTTCGTGTATTGGAATATTCCAAGTCTAAAAGGCAGTGCGGTTTTACCTTCGACTGTTGATTTATATATTGATGGCGTAAATATTTATCAGAAAAAGATTTCACCTGGAGATTATAACTTACAAACAGGTGCCAATATTGAAAGTGCCGGTACAGCGCAAATGGTTGTACAAGATGTATTGGGGAATACCACTGTTCGAAGCTTCCCGGTATTAATTAGTAGTAAATTGCTCAAAGAAAATTTAAATGATTACAACATATCATTAGGGAAACTACGCTTCAGTTATGACGAAGAAAATAGCGATTATCGCGATTTTTTCAGTTCAGCCTATTGGCGTAGAGGTGTCACCAGTCGTACCACGTTGGGTGCAAGTGCTACCTATAGTGACAAAGTAAAAAATGCAGGACTGCTATGGACGCAAGCGGTCAATCGATGGTTTGTTTTAGACAGTATTTTTTTAGGCAGTAAAACCGATAATGACGATGGCTATTCTGCAGGTTTGGCTATCAGTCGTAATTTCGGGAAACTTAATTTTGGTGTGAGTTCACGCTACGCTACAAATGATTATCGGGCGTTAGGTTATGAAGATAATCATATTTTTCCAAAATTTGAAAATATGGCGTATTTGAGTTTTGCTAATTTTCCATTCTTTCAAAATTTAAATCTGAACTATATCGAACAAACCCAGTATGAATCTAATGATCCTTTATTTGAGTTAGAGGATCGCAAAATGCTCACTGTGGGTGTGAGTCGCGAAATTACACCGAATTTAATGTATACCGCCAACTATTTCCAAGAATTTGGAGATAGCGATGACTCAGGTGCCTTTATTACATTTTCTTATAATTTTGGTGGTGGTAAGCGTATTCAGGCTGATGCGGGTACCAATAAATCCGGCGGTGTCCGTTTCATTCAAAATGCATTCGGTGAATATGGTGCAAATTATGCGCTCGGTGTGGATTATCGTAATGATGAAACGGTATTAAATGCCTATGGTGGTTTGTCCACTGATGTTGGTGATTTAACCTTAAGTCATCTCTATAGTGAAAATGATTCAACAACACAGGTTGGCTACCGTGGCGCTATGGTGTGGTTGGGTGGTCAATACGCATTGACCAGTTTTGTCGATAATGCCTTTGCTTTAGTGAATGTTGGTGGTCGTGAAGATATTGATGTCATGCGTTCAATGTCTCCAGTCGCGAAAACCAATAAAAAAGGCTATGCCTTTGTACACGATATCGTTCCTTATATTAATTACGATATTTCATTTGATGAAAATCAATTACCGATCGAAAGCAAAGTTCCAAATGCTGCACATCGTTTAGTCGCATTAAGACAGCGTGGTTATAACATTAATTTTTCAGTATTTGATACACAACAAATATTGGTCAAAATATTGGATGAACAAGGTCATCAATTTGTTGCAGGAAGTGAAGTTGCAATTGATACCCCAGAAGCTGATGTTTATCCAGTGGGTTCAGATGGCACGGTAATGTTATATGGTTTGGTTGAAGGTTACTACAAGTTGACGGTGAGGACCAGTGGTGGTCGATCTTGCCAAACAGCATTAACAGTGCCGAAAAAGGTAGAAAACCAAACTCCTGAATTAATTACATTGCAGTGTAAATAAAGGAGTATTTCCAATGAAAAGTATTTTACTCATCTCAGCAACGTTATTTAGTTCAATAACATTTGCTGCACCGAGTCGTTGTGAAATGGGACGAATCAGTGAAACCAATATGCGCTTGGCGAATTACTATAATAGTCAAGCGGCGAGTTCATTTAGTGTCGATTGTTCCGGTAAATACCGCATACGCTTTAATAGCCGTAATTTGCAGGATACTTCGGGCAGTAGTTTTGTGACGAATGGCCCGATTAAGCTCAAAACACGAATGACTGTTTCAGGTGCGATGGAAAATCTGTGGAATGTTTCTACAGAGCAAGGCGCTGGCAAAAATAACTATGTGATTGCTGTGCGTTTGGTGGAGCGAGTGAATGCAACGACACCTGCAGGAATCTACCGCGATACAGTCTTTGTAAATATGGTGTTTTGAGAGGCTTAGCGAGTGATTTTATTTCATGGTTAAGGTGATTATATGCAGAGTGCTAAGTTCATGTCGCTAGATTGAAGCTTGAGTATAGATATTTAGGTGAATCTTGGGCTTCAATCTAAGAAGCTTAATTTTCTGTTATGCGTATAAAGTCAGAAATGAAGGAAATTTGATTTCAGCATATGCTTCCCCGATAACAACCTTGGGTGTGGCGATTATTTTTGCACTACGCTTGACTAAAAGTGTGAGACGAATTGAAAAGTTTAATCAAACGTTGGCAACAACGGTCACTCAAGTAAAGGAAGAGTTGACGCATACCCTACAAAATCATTATCAGTTAGAAATGGAAAATACCCGCTTGCAAGAGCGTATTCAAATTGCACATGAGCTACATGATGGCTTAGGTGGCTCCTTGGTTCGTTCAATGGCATCGGTTGAGCAGAGTTCCAAAGATCTGACCAATTCGCAATTTTTATCGATGTTGAAAATTTTAAGAGATGATTTACGACATATCATTGATAGCGGTTCAAGTTTAGGCACCAAACTGCCTGAAACCCCATTGTTATGGATGGCACCCTTTAGGCACCGTTTTAATCAGTTATTTGATTAGCTCGATATACACGCTAAATGGTCAGTTCCTGCAAAATGGGAAGTGGATGTTACTCCAATGGAATGTTTAACCCTACAGCGTGTAGCCGAAGAAGCATTAACCAATATTGTGAAGCATAGTCATGCGACCGTGGTGCAGATTCGGATTTATTATGAAAACTCGGCATTGATAATGGAAGTAGAAGACAATGGTGTGGGGTTTGATGTGAATTTGGTCAATCAAGCCGGTTTGAGTGTGGGGCTTCGTAGTATGAGTGGGCATTTAGAGCGGATGAACGCAGATATGCAAATCACTTCTCGTGCGGGTCAGACGATTTTAAAAGTGATTAAAAATTACGGATAAATCATGATTTTGTAGAAGAAATTAGTCAATTTTTTTCAATAAACTGTCATCAAATAATCATCAAAATGCAAAAAACTGCTGCTTAAACTGTGACTATACATTTATAAGAAGCATGTAAGATCATGACAGAATCGGCTATTAATTTAGGGCGTATGCAGGATGAACCTGCGCGATTTCAGTTCCAATTTAAGCATATGCAATCACGAATGGATGTGCAAACGGTCTCAACATTAATCCGTCCAGGTCTAAAAATCGCCATTGTTACAGATACGTGGGCGCCAGAAATTAATGGTGTTGCACATTCTTTATTACAGCTGTGTAAGGGCTTGCAGCAACAAGGCAACTCAATATTTTTAATACGTCCTGAACAGTCCGAAAGTTGTCAGGATTTCAAACCTGATCAAGAGTGTTTGGTTCGAGCGCAGTCGATTCCTAGATATTCAGGTTTACAATTTGGCTGGCCGCAATTGATCAAGCTGAGTAAAGCTTTAAAAAAAGCCCAAGTCGACATTGTGCATATAGTCACTGAAGGGCCTTTGGGATTTGCTATGCTTCAACTGGCGCGTTCTTTACAGATTCCTGTGTCCAGTGGTTTTCATTCGGCCTTTCATGATTTTAGTCGTTTCTTTGATTTAGCGTTTTTAATGAAGCCTGTACAACATTATTTACGATGGTTTCATAACAATACTCAACTCACCTGTGTCCCGAGCCAAGATACTGCGGATGCCTTGCATCGATTAGGTTTTAGTTGTCCATTGGTGGTGGTGGGGCGAGGTGTGGACCATAGTCGATTTTCTCCCTCACATTATCGAGCAGAACTGAGACAACAGTGGCAAGCAGATGAACATACCCGCGTGATGCTGTATGTCGGTCGGCTATCTCCTGAAAAAGAGGTGGATGTTTTAATTTCAGCCTATCGTTCGATGTTGGCCATGGATGCACGAACGAAATTGGTCATTGTGGGGGATGGGCCAGATCTTGAACGATTAATGCAACTGGCAAAATTCCTAGATGTTATTTTTATGGGAAGTTTAAGTGGTCAGGCTTTATCGGAAGCCTATGCCAGTGCGGATGTTTTTGTTTTCGCAAGTCAGGTTGAGACCTTTGGTAATGTGGTTTTGGAGGCAATGGCCAGTGGATTGCCGGTGATTGCATATAATGCCGCATGTGCCCAATTGCACGTGAGAAATCAGCAAACGGGATGGTTATGTCACTTATCTCGAACCGATGAATTTATTCGGCTTATGCAGCAATTGCCGCAACGCTCTAAATTAAAAACAATGGGCATCGAGGCGGCAAAAGACGCTGCTAAAATCGGATGGCAATATCCTGTACAGCAATTTGAGCAAGCGCTATATCGCGTGGTGGATCAAGCCATGATGAGCCAATGGAGCTAGCGCTATTGGTTGTATAGAGAAGTTGAGCATCTTCAAAAATTAATATTCATCGAACTGTCATCAAAGCATCATTGCACTGTCAAAAATAGAACCTAAGCTGAGTCAAACACAGATCTAAACTTGTAAAAATAACAACACAAATCTAGCTCAACCCCAACACAGTCAGGCTTTGACTGTAGATAGGAGATTAGCGATGAATTTAAAAAATGCAAAAACAAGAATGCTGCATCTCGATTTAAAAGGCTGTATTTATCTCAATCATTTTTCACATCAACAAGTTGTTGCTGACATATTTAAAATGGTGAGTCGACTTGGTGATGGTGTGTTTTGGTATGTCATGTTGGCGACGGTTTGGATCGTGCAGGGCATCTCCTACAGTGTACAAATCGTCTATGTATTACTGGGTGGTTCCGTCGGCACCTCGATCTATAAACTCCTCAAAAAGAAAACTGTGCGCCCAAGACCATACCAAGTGCATCAAGTGATTCGCTTAGGTGAACGCCCACTAGATCATTTTAGTTTTCCATCGGGGCATACTCTACATGCGGTCATGGCAACAACAGTGCTGGGCTATATTCAACCCATGCTGTTGGTCTTAATGTTGCCCTTTAGCTTATTGGTGGCATTATCTCGCATGATCTTAGGTTTGCATTACCCGAGTGATGTTGCTGTCGGTGCTGCTATAGGTGCTGCAGTGGGTGCGGCGATTATTCTCTGTGCACCTCTTTTGGGTTTGGTTTTATAGTTTGATGTGGAAATCACAATTGCAAAATCTGGTAATAAAAAAATTAAAAGGGTTTATCACGTCGAATTGCTGAAATTTGTTAAAGTAAGCCATCATTCTATAGACGATGTTAGGAAGACCCCATGGGTTTACGCTGGACAGATACCATTGATATCGCAATTGAGCTGTATGAAGCTCACCCTGATGTTGATCCGCAATGGATTCGCTTTACTGACCTACATGCATGGGTATGTGCATTGCCAAATTTCACTGATGACCCTGAAAAGTCGACTGAAGGTCTGCTTGAGGGAATTCAGATGGCCTGGATTGATGAGGCAAGTTAATCCCTACATCGAAAAAAGCAATTTTTTTTGTATAGCAAAAGCAGAAAATAGCGCATTATTCGGTATAATGCGGCAAATTTTTCACGTCAAATTGACTTAAGGAGCCTCTCATGGCTATTGAACGTACTTTATCTATCGTTAAACCAGACGCAGTTGCTAAAAACCACATCGGCGACATCTTTGCTCGTTTTGAAAAAGCGGGTCTTCAAATCGTTGCAACTAAAATGAAACACTTGACTCAAGCTGAAGCTGAAGGCTTCTACGCTGAGCACAAAGAACGTGGTTTCTTTGGTGACCTAGTTGCATTCATGACTTCTGGTCCAGTTGTAGTTTCAGTTCTTGAGGGCGAAAACGCAGTTCTTGCTCACCGTGAAATCCTTGGCGCAACTAACCCTAAAGAAGCTGCTCCTGGTACTATCCGTGCAGACTTCGCTGTAAGCATCGACGAAAACGCTGCTCACGGTTCTGACTCTGTAGCATCTGCTGATCGTGAAGTTAACTACTTCTTCGCTCAAACTGAGATCGCTCCACGTACTCGTTAATTCGCAGTATTCAAACCAGATAAGTGGTATACTGCTTGTCTGGTTTTTTTATTTTTATTCTCTGAATAATTCTTTGCTCAATAACTGAGCTTCTCCTTTGATCTTTAGACATGGTTTAGGTAATTACACATGAGTACTGAAGTAGTCGCTACATCAGCTGTTTCTGATGCACAGCAACAATCTCCATCCGCTCCGACGCAGCAAAATACTGTGGAGAAAGTGAATTTACTGGGCATGTCACGTCCGCAAATGGAAAAATTCTTCGAAGATATGGGGGAGAAAAAGTTCCGTGCTGGGCAGGTGATGAAATGGATTCATCAGTTCTTCGTGACTGATTTTGCTGAAATGACCAATATTTCTGGAAAATTGCGTGAAAAACTAGAAAAGATTTGTGAAATTAAAGCGCCTGAAGTGGTGCATAAAAATTACTCAAAAGACGGTACTCGTAAATGGGTGTTCCGTGTAGGTGAAGGTGCAGGTTCATTGGTTGAAACTGTGCTCATTCCTGCAGAAGATAAAACCGGCGCACGTAAGACCTTGTGTATTTCATCACAAGTGGGCTGTGCTCTGGACTGTTCATTCTGTTCAACTGGTAAACAAGGCTTCCAACGTGACTTGAGTCAAGCTGAAATTATTGGACAGCTTTGGGTGGCGAACTTCTCTTATATGGAAGATGTGCCAGTTGCGGATCGTGAACGTTCAGTGACCAACGTAGTGATGATGGGCATGGGTGAGCCGCTGTTGAACTATGACGCCGTATTGAATTCAATGCGTATCATGTTGGATGACTTTGCGTATGGTATGTCGAAGCGTCGTGTGACTTTATCAACCTCAGGTGTAGTGCCTAAAATTGACCAATTGGCACAAGACATTGATGTAGCCTTGGCAATTTCACTCCATGCGCCAAATGATGAACTACGTAACGAACTAGTTCCGATCAATAAAAAATATCCGTTGGAACAGTTGATTGCAGCGTGTCAGCGTTATATCGCAAAAGATGGTAATGAAAGTTCGCGTAAACACGTGACCATCGAATACGTGATGTTAGATGGTGTAAATGACCATCCTGAACATGCACAGCAAATGTTAAAGCTGTTGAAAAACTTACCAAGCAAAATTAATTTAATTCCGTTTAACCCGTTCCCGCATGCGCCATACGGTCGTTCAAGCCGTAACCGTATTATTTCTTTCCAAAAAACTTTGTCTGATGCCGGTTTTGTGTGTACGATTCGTCAGACACGTGGTGATGATATCGATGCTGCGTGTGGACAACTCGTGGGGCAAGTTGCTGACCGTACTCGTCGTGCGGAGCAATGGAAAAAGAAAGTTGCGCAGCAAAATGAGATACTGCGCTCACAAGGATAATAAAGAGGCAGCCAATTGAAAAAGTTAACGTATAAGTTCACTTTCGTTTCAGCTTTATGTGCATCGGTTTTGGCATTAACAGCATGTCAAACGCCTGAGATTGGGAAAAAAGACCCAGAGAAAGCCGTAAAAATCAGAACGCAATTGGCTGTTGAACACCTGAAAGCAGGGGATTTGGACTCTGCTAAACGCGCATTAGATCAGGCTTTAGAGGTGGATTCTCGCGATTCTCAGGCCAATATGATGATGGGTGTCTTACTACAACGAGAAGGCAGTCCAGCCAACTTAGAAAAAGCAGATAGTTATTTTAAGCGTGCAATTTCAGCAGACTCAAAAAATTCTCAAGCACGTAACAACTACGGTACGTATTTATACCAAGTTGAGCGCTATAATGATGCGATTGAACAGTTCAGCATCGCAGGTTCAACTTTAGGTTATGATCAACGTTTCAAAGCATTGGAAAATTTAGGTCGAATTTACCTGAAAGTGGGTGATGTGGCGAATGCTGAAAAATCATTCAAACAAGCTTTGCAGGCTAATCGTGATTCCTATGTTTCAATGTTAGAGTTGTCTGAAATCTTTTATTTGAATCAGCAGTTCCCTGCTGCCACACAAATGTATGAACAATTTGTACGTGCAGTAGGACAAAAAAATCAGGGTGCGCGTGCACTCTGGATTGGCATTCGAACAGCGCGTGCCAATGGCGACAATTTGGGTATGCAAGTACTGGTCAATCAGTTACGTGCTTTGTTCCCAGAAAGTCCTGAATACCAACGCTATTTGCAATTACAGTACAGTACTGAGGCCGTATGGAAGTAAATCCTAATTCACCGCAATCGAATGGTTCGAGCGTAGCTCCAAATGCATTAGGAAATGTACAACGCCCAGGTGAGTATTTACGTCAAGTACGTATTACGCAAAAACTGGAACTTGAAGCTGTCGCATCAGAACTCAATATTCCATTAAAAACACTGACTGCACTCGAGCAAGATGATTATAAGTCATTGCCTGAAGCGACCTTTATTAAAGGTTACTACCGCACTTATGCCAAATATTTAAAAGTTGATGCCACCAATATCATTCAACGTTTTGATGATATTTATGCCAACGATACGGGATTGTTGCCAAATCACGCGTTAAATAATTCACCGATTAAAATTATGGGTAAATTACCCGGGTCTAACCGTGACCGTAATCGTAAATGGATCAAACGTGGTCTGATTGCATTGGCGGTGTTGGTGGTCATTGGTGCGATCGTGGCGGCGATTCAGGGCATGACCTCGGGCAGCGATAATGAAGACGCTGTGACCAATGATGTCGCTTCAGAAGTTCAAGTCCTCGACATGAATGGCGGGAATGCAACAGTCAGCGGTGATCAATTGACATTGACCTTTAGTAGCCCGACTTCAGTACATATTGTTGATTCGACGGGTAAGGTGTTGGCGACAGGTCGTCAAGCATCGACGCTCAACTTAAACGGTGAAACACCATTCCAAATTCGTTTGGATGATGCAACAGCAGTGTCATTAAGCTTAAATAATGAAAATATTTCATTGTCACCATATACCGTAAACGGCAAAGCAGATTTCCGTTTATCACGTTAAGGGACAACAGAGCAGACTGAACAATGATTGAAAATCCAATTAAGCGCCGTCCAACGCGTAAAATTAAAGTAGGTTCGGTGTATGTCGGTGGTGATGCGCCGATCAGCATCCAAAGTATGACCAATACTGAAACCTGTGATGTCGAAGCGACCGTGGCACAGATTCAGCGCTGTGTAGACGTCGGTGCGGACATCATGCGTGTTTCTGTACCGAGTATGGAAGCTGCTGAAGCTTTTGGTGAAATTCGTAAACGTGTGCAAGTGCCATTGGTTGCCGATATTCACTTTGATTATAAAATTGCTTTACGTGTTGCAGACCTTGGTGCAGATTGTTTGCGTATTAACCCGGGTAATATTGGTTCTGAAGCCAAAATTCGTGAAGTGGTTGCGGCAGCGAAGCACAATGACATTTCAATGCGTATTGGTGTCAATGCAGGCTCACTGGAAAAAGATATTCAAAAGAAATATGGTGAGCCTACAGGTCAGGCTTTGCTTGAATCTGCAATGCGCCATATTGATATTTTAGACCGTTTAAATTTCCATGAATTTAAAGTGTCAGTCAAAGCATCCAATGTCTTTCTGACGATGGATGCTTACCGATTACTTTCTGCACAAATTGATAACCCATTACACTTAGGTGTGACTGAAGCAGGTGTCTACCGCACGGGTTCAGTCAAATCTGCTATCGCTTTAGGTGGTTTGTTAATGGAAGGCATTGGTGACACCATGCGTATTTCATTGGCAGCAGAGCCTGAAGAAGAAATCAAAATTGGCTTTGATATTTTAAAATCATTGGGCTTACGTTCAAACGGCATTAACTTTATTGCATGCCCAAGTTGTTCACGCCAAGAGTTTAATGTCATCAAAGTCATGCAAACATTGGAAGAGCGTTTAGAAGATATTCGTACCCCAATGGATGTATCGGTGATTGGTTGTAAAGTGAATGGTCCGGGTGAAGCCAAAGAAGCCGATATTGGTGTAGTAGGTGCAAGTCCGCGTTCACTGGTGTATCGTAATGGCGAAAAGAGCCATTTAATTGACACAAATCAGTTGGTTGACGAAATCGAAGCGATGGTTCGTCAACGTGTTAGCGATCTTGAAGACGCTAAAGCTAAAGAGATTATTCGCACAAGTTTTTCTGAGTAGATCATGAGTTCAATCGTCGCAATCAAAGGTTTTAATGACATTCTCCCTACGCAAAGTCCTGCATGGAGACGTCTAGAACAGCATCTATCTAGCCTGATGGATGCTTATGGTTATCAGCAAATTCGCTTGCCGATTGTGGAGCAGACTCATCTGTTCAAACGTTCTATTGGTGATGCAACGGATATCGTTGAAAAAGAAATGTACACATTCTTAGACAAAGGTAATCCGCCTGAGTCTTTGACTTTGCGTCCAGAAGGAACAGCAGGGTGTGTACGTGCAATGCTTGAACATAACTTACTTCGTGGTGCTACACCGCGTGTATGGTATGTCGGCCCAATGTTCCGCTATGAAAAACCACAAAAAGGTCGCTACCGTCAGTTCCATCAATTTGGCGTAGAAACCTTTGGTGTTGCAACACCAGATCAAGATGCAGAATTGATTTTAATGACTGCGCGTTTGTGGAAACGCATGGGCGTTGCAGATAAAGTTCAATTAGAACTCAATACATTAGGTGAGTCTGATGAACGTGCAGCTTATCGTGCGGCATTGGTTGAATTCTTAGAGTCACATAAAAATGACTTAGATGAAGATTCTCAGCGACGTCTAACTACGAATCCACTGCGTATTTTGGATTCTAAAGATGCAAAAACACAAAGCATTTTGGAAAATGCGCCAAAACTTCACGACTTTATGGGTGAAGAAACGTTGGCTCACTTTGCTCAATTGCAGCAGTATTTGACAGACGCTGGTATTGGTTTTGTGATCAATCAAAAGTTGGTTCGTGGTCTCGACTACTACAATAAAACGGTCTTTGAATGGACAACTACACACTTAGGTTCTCAAGGAACGGTATGTGCTGGTGGTCGTTATGACGGTTTAGTCGGTCAGCTTAAAGGTAAAGCAGACCAGTCTGTGCCTGCTGTTGGTTTTGCAATGGGTATGGAGCGTTTGCTTCTTCTACTTGAACAAGTGGAAGACAATACCCCAGTGCGTGACTGTGAGCTATTCTTGGTTTCAGATCCTGCAACTCAAGGTAAGGCATTGGTACTTGCTGAACAAATTCGTGATCAACTTGAAGCAGCGGGTAGCAACATTCGCTTAAAAGTTGGTTCACAAGGTTCAATGAAATCGCAAATGAAAAAAGCCGACCAATCGGGCGCTTTATTTGCTGTGATTTACGGTGAACGTGAGCAAGCAGCAGGGCAAGTGCTGGTGAAAGAGCTAGCTATTGCAGAACAACACGAAGTGAATGTGGCAGACTTTGTTGCCTTCATTATCGAAAAAATTTCTTCAAAATAATCCCTATAACATAAGGAAAAAGGTAATTTCATGAGCGCATTGAGTGAAGAAGAACAACTTGATAATTTAAAATCGTTTGCTAAAAAATATGGCTCTGCCATTGTTAGCGGCATTTTAATTGCGTTGATTGCCTTTTTCGGATGGGAATACTGGCAGAAGAAAACTTTGGCTGAATCGCAAATGCAAACAGCCAAAGTACAGCAGTTAATGGATGATGCTCAGTCGGCGACTGGCGACGCTTTTACACAACTTTCTGCGACTGCAGATAAAATTGTAAAAGAAGCGCCAGATTCGCCACAAGCCATCCAAACTCAGTTGCTTATGGCAAAATTGGCATATGATAAAGCCGATTATGCCAATGCTGAGAAAGCTTTGAAAAAAGTTGAAAATTCAAAAGTTGATGATGCAGGCTTAATTCAATTGGTGAAATTACGTTTGGCGTATGCACAATTGGCGCAAAAGAAATTTGATGAAGCATTAAAAACCTTAGAAGCAGTTAAAGAACCTGCTTTTCAAGCGACTGCAGATGAAGCCCGTGGCGACGTCTATGTTGCGAAAAATGATATCGAAAATGCAAAGAAAGTTTATCAAAGTGCATGGGATGCTTTGGTTGAGCGACAAGAAGAACGTCAAATTTTACAAATTAAACTCGAAAGTGTAGGCGTTTTAGTTGATGATCCTGAAATTGAACGTCCGATTATAGATACACAAGTGGAAGCAACTGAATGAATAGAAAATACAAAATTACCTGTGCGCTGACAGTTTTAACACTTGCTTTGGCTGGTTGTGCAAATAAAGGAAAAGTAGAAAAAGTAAAACCAAATCCTTTACCAAAATTGGAACAGGCAAAAACTTTAGCACCTGTATTTTCAAACAGTGTGGCTTCAACTGAAGAAGCAGATCCACTGCGTTTACGTATGGATGCAGATAATGGCGTTGTTTTTAGCGTAAATCCTAATGGTGAAGTTCAAGCCTACAAAGGCAAAGAGCGTTTATGGCAGAAGAAAATCTCTAAACAAGGTTTGACTGCAGGTGTAGAAGCAGCTGACGGAATTGTGGTTGTTGGTAATGCAAAAGGTCAATTATTTGCATTAGATCAGGCAACAGGTGAACAAAAGTGGACTGCGCAATTAACCGGCGCGTTACTTTCACCGTCGTTGATTCAAGCAGGTCGCGTTATTTCAGTCACCAATGATGGTACGGTATACGCAAACGATGTGGCAACGGGTCAACAAACTTGGACCTATAACTTGCCAAATGTGCAGTTTAGTTTACGTGGTATGGCAGCACCGGTATCACTCGATGCGCGTCATGTTCTCATCGCTTCTTCAAATGCCTATATCTATGTGATTGATGCATTGAGCGGTATTCCGAAAATGCAGCGTCGTGTTGCAGTGTCAGACGGTCGTTCAGATGTACAACGTCTCATTGATATTGACGGTGAACCGACTGTAGCAGGTCAATTTTTAATTACCACCAGTTACCAAGGCCAAGTGACAGCGCTTGATCTTGCCTCACAACAAGTGATCTGGAGCAATGATGCGAGTAGCATTCAGCGTCCTGAAGTTGCGGGCAATGGTGTCTTTGTGACACAAACTGATGGTAAAATTGTGGCTTATGAAATTACCACTGGTCAAACATTGTGGGAAAATGACCAATTGCTTAATCGTAATTTGAGTAACCCAGTGATGTTAGGTCAAGACCTTGTGGTTGGTGATCTGGATGGTGTACTTCACTTAATCAACCCAGCGACAGGCGAGTTGGTTGGTCGTTCTAAAACCAGTGGTGAAGTACGTTCACTACGTGTAATTGACAACCAATTATATGTGTCGACACGTAAGGGTGCATTAAGCATTTGGCAGAACCGTTAATTTTTCTGCGGCTTATGTTAAAATAAGCCAAACCGTATTTTTAACGCGGGGGATTGAATCATCAATGCCCCGTGTTTTTATTTATTTTAGGCATTTATCCTATTTCCATTCTTCCTAAGCTTTCTGATGTTCAGACCAGACCAAACTGGCTGATCTGGAATAAAGGTTAATCTATGAAACCCGTAATTGCGCTCATTGGTCGTCCGAACGTCGGAAAATCAACGTTGTTTAACCAGATAACCAAGAGCCGTGATGCTCTCGTTGCTGACTTTGCAGGTCTGACTCGTGACCGTAAGTATGGTGACGCGACTTATCAAAATAAATCCTTCATCGTCGTTGATACTGGGGGTATTGGCGAAACTGAGGGCGGTATCGACTCGTACATGGCAGAACAGTCAAAAACTGCCATTAATGAAGCAGATATTATTGTTTTCGTTGTTGATGCTCGCGCAGGCTTATTGGCATCTGATGAGCAAATTGCACGTGACTTACGTACGCTGGGTAAAAAAGTTTATCTTGTTGCCAACAAAGTTGATGGTGTACATGCCGAAGCAGCTTTAGTTGAATTCTTTAAATTGGGTATGGGTGAACCACTTCAAGTGGCTGCCAGCCATGGTCGTGGTGTTCAGCAAATGCTTGAAGAAGTGTTAGCTGAAGTGCCTGAAGATGAAAGTGAAGAACAACACGATAAAGACACAGGCTTACGTTTAGCGATTATTGGTCGTCCAAACGTGGGTAAATCGACTCTAGTGAACCGTTTGTTGGGTGAAGACCGTGTGGTTGCATTTGACCAGCCGGGTACTACACGTGACTCGATTTATATCCCATTTGAACGTGATGGCCGTAAATACACATTAATCGATACTGCGGGTGTACGTCGTAAAGGTAAAGTGGACGAAATGATCGAGAAATTCTCGATTGTGAAAACTTTACAAGCGATGAAAGATGCGCATGTTGTGGTTATTGTTGTCGATGCACGTGAAGGGATCGTTGAGCAAGACTTGCATTTGATCGGTTATGCGCTTGAAGCAGGCCGTGCGATGGTGATTGCCATCAACAAATGGGACAACATGTCTGACTACGACCGTAAACAATGTAAATTAGATGTTGAACGTCGTTTTGACTTTATTCCATGGGCAAAAATTCACTTAATTTCTGCACTTCACGGTACAGGTGTTGGTGATCTTTATCCATCGATCCACCGTGCTTATGATTCTTCGCATTTGAAAGTATCACCTGCGAAAATCACTCAGATCTTGAATGATGCAACGGATGCGCACCAACCACCAATGGTTCAAGGTCGTCGTATCAAAATGCGTTATGCGCATATTGGCGGACAAAATCCACCGACGATTGTAATTCATGGTAACAAGGTCGATAAAACGCCAAATGACTATCGTCGTTACCTAGAAAACGTGTTCCGTAAAGTTTATAAACTTGAAGGTACGCCAGTCAAAATTGAATTTAAAACCTCTGATAACCCATTTGAAGGTCGTAAGTCGCAAATCGATGAGCGTACGGCGGCACGTAAACGTCGTTATGTTCAGAAGTTCAAAAAGGCGGAAAAGAAATTCAAACGCTAAGTTTAGATGAACAAAAAAAGCCTGCAGATATGCAGGCTTTTTTATTTCACTTTATTTATCTAAAAAGATGTAGAAATTAGTTTTTACACTTTTTAGCTTGGCGGTAAATATCAATATTATCCAGATTAGTTTGAGCAATTTCCATGGCTTGCTGTGCACTGCTGCTATCCTGTTGTGTATTTTTATTGCCAGAAAAAGCTGTCGCAAATTGTCCCATACGCGCGGCTGTTTCAGATTGACCTGAAAATGCGGATAGCGCGTTGCCAGCAAGACCAGCCCATTTTGAAACTTGATTATTTTGCTGTGCAGACGCTTGGCTTAATGCCAGTTGCGATGCTTCCAATGTGCGTTCGAAAGTTTTACGTTCAACGCTCAGATCAGTGCAATCTAAGGTTTTTAAATAACTGGTGCTATAAACACTATTGTTGGTTTGGTTAGCTTGATTGAAATTTGAGGCATAGCCACGGTCTGCTTGAGCTACAGCATTGGCAGCTTCTTGACGGCTTTGATTCATACGCGCTTCAGCTTGGTCCATAATCGCGCCATTTTTGGCACCCATTACTGCAACGGCTGCATCCAATAATCCTGCCTGAGCGAAACATGGTAGGACGCAAAGTGAACTGATTAAGGTGATTTTTCTTAGCATCTGGTTTACCCCGAGTTTTAAATTAAAGTTATAAGAATCTAGAGTATTTTATCTAATTAAAGATGTATTTGAAATATTTATTATACTTAAGTATTTGAATATATTTATAATATTAAGTATTTCTTAAGTGGTTTGAAATATTTTTAAACTGAGTTTTAAAATCTCGATGAGTCAAAGGACCGATGCGCTCATCTGTATTATGGTGTATTTTGTGTCGGAGAGTCGCATAAAATATAGCGTTATGGATGTAGTGTAAAAGATATTGGATCAATAACTTATGGCGAAAATTCAGCTTGAATATAGCGCAATTACTGACTTCTTTGTGGAGCCGCATGGCTTGAGTCGTCAAGAGGTAATTGCTGTGCGTAAACAAGCCATTTACCAATATCGCAATCAATTACTTGCGCAGCGGCTTAATAGATCATTTGAAAATTCAGATTTTTCAAAGTCTGCGTTTGGTAAGCCTTTTCTTCCTGAGTTTCCACACTTTCATTTTAATCATAGTCATAGCCAGCAGCATTATGTTTTGGCCAGTAGTGAAAAAATCGCCAATATTGGTGTGGATATTGAGGATTTAAATCGAAAAGTCCGTTTTGAAGCGATGGCTCAACACAGCTTTCATCCCGAAGAATTGCTCAATTGGGAGAACTTTGAGCATGATCCTGATTTTTGGTTTAAAGTTTGGACCACCAAAGAGGCGGTACTTAAAGCATCAGGTTTAGGGATTCGAGTGAACCTGAATGAACTGAATACACAGTGTCATCCTGAGCAGAATGGTGGGATGTGTAGCCATCCCGCAATTGGCACTTTTGCTTATCAGAATATTCAACTGCCGCATGTGATGTTGACGGTGGCATGGCAAAGTGAACAATCTTGCCGAGGCTTTCATTTGCCTAATATTGAGTTGAATGTCTTATAAATCGGTATGACATATAAATCACCATGAAAAAAGCCCTGTTCTGGCTGAACAGGGCTTTTTTTAAATCAATCTAAACTGGCTTTAGATTAGATTTTGCATTTTTTAGAACCTTGGTAGATACCAATGTTGTCGATGTTTGCTTGAGCAGCAGATTTGTTCGCTTGTTGAAGTTCAAGATTACCTGCATCAGAAGTATCTTGCTCACCAGCCAAGCTGTTTGCAATGTTGCCTGCACGAGCAGCTTTTTCAGAGTTACCACCGAAAGCAGCAAGAGCGCCACCCGCTAAACCAGCAAATTTGCTTAATGATTTGCCTGGCGCTTGAGCAGATGCTTGGATGTTTGCAATGTTTTTGTCAGCAGCTTCTAAAGAGCGCTTAGCATTCGCTTTTTCAACAGCAAGAGTTGCACAATCCATCGCTTTTAATTCTGAAGATGCGAATTGAGTTGTAGCAAAAGCAGAAATTGAAATAGAAGTAACAGTTGCAAGAACAAGTAATTTTTTCATGAAATAATTCACTTTTATTGTTAGAAAATAAACGCCCGAAAGTAATGGGCGGGTGAATATTATTCAAAAAAAGGAATTTTGTCCTGTTAAAATGTGACAATTGTGTAACTTTGTGTAATTTACGTACAAATATGATTGCAAAATTAAATGATTAGTAACACGTTGCTATTTGGTTTTTTGTGCAATCCAAATATTACTTAAGCGGTTGACAAATTGCGGGCTAAACTTCGATAAATTAAATAAAAATTTAGCTTTCATCCCCACAGGTGTATGTGTGGCCATTAAGACAGTATCCTTTTTTTGTACCAAGGCATAAATTTGCTGAGCGACATCGCTCGGTTGAAGATTGACGCCCATTTTCTTAATGCTTTGGGCATCAATGTCTTGCACCATCGCGGTTTGAACAAATAAAGGCATCACATCTAAAACGCGAATATTGTATTTTTGCCATTCAATATCCAAACTTTCAGTGAACCCGCGGACAGCAAATTTAGATGTGGCATAACTGGCTAAATGGGCTTGTCCATAAATTGCTGAAGCCGAAGAGAGGTTAATCACACGAGCAAAATTGCTTTGTTTTAAATAGGGGAATGCCGCATAGCAACCGTTTATCACCCCTTTGACATTGATATCAATTGTTCGGTGGTGTGCAGACAGTTCCGTATGTTCAAAGCTGCCTGAATGCAGAATTCCGGCATTATTGACTAAGATATTCAGCTGACCTGCCCATACAACAAATTCAGCTAAAGCGCTTTGCCATTGCTCTGGTTGTGTTACATCTAAATGTCCAGCTTTGGCATGGCTACCGAGTTCGGCAGCTAAGGAGGTAACTTGAGATTGGTTAATGTCGTAGAGCCCAACTTTATATCCTTGTTGTATGAACAGTCGTGCAATTGCTGCGCCAATCCCTTGTCCTGCACCGCTAATAAAAATACTTTGCATGTTATGCTTCCCTGAATTGAGTTGCTCATTCCTTGAGTGAATTTTGAGCATATCAAATTCTGTAATCGAAACAATGTACTGATGAGTAAATAGCTGGAGTTCACATGGAACAATTATTAGCAGTGATGAAAGAATTACGTGAAAAATGTCCATGGGATCAAAAGCAAACCCCAGAAAGTTTGACTCGTTATGCCATCGAAGAAGCCTATGAAGTTGAAGCGGCAGTTCGTTCAGGTCAGAGTGATGATGTACGAGATGAACTGGGGGATTTATTACTACAAGTGGTTTTTCAGTCGCAGATGTATAGCGAACAAGGCGCATTTGATTTTCAAGATGTGGTGCAAGCCATTACAGATAAATTAATTCGCCGTCATCCCCATGTGTTTCAGGCAGAGCAATTCTCAGCACTCAATGCGGATGATGTGGCAACACTATGGAAACAGATTAAACAACAAGAAAAAGCAGGGAAATCAGTATCTAGATTAGATGAAGTTAAACATGCTCCTGCATTAAGCCAAGCAGATGAAATCCAAAAAAATGTGGCGAAAATTGGCTTTGATTTTCCAGATATTGAAGGGGCTTATGGCAAGCTTGAGGAAGAGCTAGGGGAGTTAAAAGAGGCCTTAGCAGGCAAAAAATCCGACGAAATATTTGATGAATTTGGTGATTGCTTATTTTCTCTGGTGAATGTTGGACGTAAGATTGGCATCTCAAGTGAGATGGCACTTTTAAGTACCATTCATAAATTTAGAAGCCGCTTTGCTTATATTGAAGCACAAGCCACATTACAACAAAAACATGTAGAAGACTTGTCCCTGACTGAAATGGATCAGTTATGGGAACAGACAAAACAACAATTAAAACAACAGGCTGAATATGCACTACATCCTAAAGAATAAATGCTTTGCACAACTACTTGTCTTGGTTTTGAGTTTAATGGCAGATTTAACTTTTGCGCAAAGCCCTTCGGGCTACGCGGAATGGAAAGCCATGCAGCAAGCTCAAGATCAGCAATTAAAAAAGCAATCTGAGGCCTCGAAGTCCAAAGCGACAACTGCACCGAGCAATACCAACTATTATTTGTCACGACCCAGCACTCAGCAAAATAGCCGATCAGATCAAGTACGCTTAAATACAGCCTCAGTTGATGAACTGCAAACATTACATGGGATTGGTCAGAAAAAAGCAGAAGCCATTGTGCAATATCGTAAAAGTAATGGCTTATTTAAAAGCATTGATGATATTCAACAGGTTAAGGGAATCGGTCCTGCGCTGTTTGCTAAAAATAAAGCAAAATTGGCACTTTAAGTGAAGTGTAAAAAAAAGAATTAGGTTAAGCTCAGCTTGAGCATCGAGATAATCAAATTGCCCTTTGATTGTGTTAGAGATATCATTAGCGACATCTTAAGAATTTTACGTTCAGACGTAGGAGACAGCGTCTTTTGCAAACTTTGCGCGCGTCCAAATGTGGTTTATCAACCGCACAATTACCTTCTTCCATTTTAGATGTGATTGATGCCTTAACTAAGGCAGGCTATGAAGCTTATATCGTGGGTGGCGGTGTCCGCGACCTAATGTTGGGTCATGCACCTAAAGATTTTGATGCCGTAACTAATGCGACACCAGCTCAGGTGAAAGAAGTCTTCGGGCGACGTTGCCGAATTATTGGTCGTCGTTTTGAGCTGGCGCATGTCTACTCAGGACGTGAACTGATCGAAGTTGCGACCTTCCGTGCGCCGCCTAAAAAAGCCGTGACTTCTGCTGCGGGCATGATTTTACGTGATAATAATTGGGGTACGATTGAGCAAGACTTTGCACGTCGTGACTTCTCGATCAATGCAATGTATTACCAACCACGCAAAGGTGAAGTGCTAGATTTTTGTCATGCAGTAGATGACATTAAGCATAAAACGTTGCGTTTATTGGGTGATCCACAACTACGTTTTGAAGAAGATCCTGTGCGGATGCTTCGGACTTTACGTTTTGCAGCCAAATTAAACTTTAATATTGATGAAAAAATTCTGGATGTCTTTACCCCAGAACTTACTCAATTGCTGCGTGATGTGTCTCCACATCGTTTATACGACGAGTCACAAAAACTCTTTACTATGGGGCATCTCAATCGCGTCTTACCGATGCTGATCGATTTTGGTATTTGGTATCAGTTATTTGCAGATATCAAACCGGTCGTAACGCCATTTATTGAGTTGGCAGCAAAAAATACCGATCAACGTATTTCGATTGGGAAAACCATTAACCCTGCATTTTTCTATGCCGTATTATTGTGGATTCCGTTCCAAGAACGTTGTACGTTCTATCTGAATAAAGGTGTTGTTCCAGCTGAAGCACGTGCTCAAGCGGGCTTAGATGTATTGAAACGTCAAGCTACACGAACCATTATTCCACGCTTTGCCGAAACGTTTATTCGTGAGGTTTGGGAAATGCAAACCCGTTTGCTGAATCCAAAACCACAGCAAATTGAAGCACTTTCAGGTCATGCACGTTTCCGTGCAGGCTTTGACTTCTTGCTGCTGCGTGAAAAATCGGGTGATACAAGCACGCAAGGTATGGGCCAGTGGTGGGATGCTTATCAGCAGATGAGCACTGACGAAAAAGAACGGGCAATTAGCCAATACAATCGTCAACGTGCCAAGAGTCGTCGTAAAGCGGCGCATGAAGATGTGGAAACGAAAACTTCTGCACATCAGCAAGTTGAAATTGAACCACTTGTGAATGAACCAGAAAGCAGAAGTCGCCGTCAACGTAAGCCTAAATCACATGCCAACAGTCCAGCGACAGTATCAATTGTTGCAGCGTCAGCCAGTGGTGAAATTGGTGCAGATCATCCGATTTTAAAACGTAAACGTGTGAAACGAGATCTGACTCAGGTTATTTTTGGGCCAACACAATGACGCTGACATATATTGGTTTAGGCAGTAATTTAGGTGATTCTCTACAGATCCTCAGTGAAGCGGTGCATAAACTTGCGACACTCGGTACTGTAAAAGTCTCACAACTGTATCAAAGCCCACCAATGGGGCCACAAGATCAGCCGAATTATTTAAATGCAGCGGTTGCATTAGAAACTGATCTAGCACCTTTGGCTTTGTTGGATGAATTGCAACGCTTTGAACAAGAGTCGGGGCGTGTACGCCTACGTCATTGGGGGGAGCGTACACTGGATTTAGATTTACTGATTTATGGTGAACAGCACATTCAAAATGAACGTTTGACGGTGCCTCATGTTGGTGTTTTAGAACGTGATTTTGTGTTGAAACCTTTGTTGGATTTAGATGAGAATCTACAGATTAAAGGACAACCATTAAAAGATTTACCTATTTTGAATAATCCAAATTTAACTGTATTGGATGCAGGAAACTGGGCCCATCTTTAATTTTTGTATGACCACTTGAGAAAGCCGTCATCTGAGGAATATTGAAATGATTAGTCTAAGTGACTTGAAAAAATTTAAAGCGGAAGGTCGCAAATTCTCCTGCCTGACTTGCTATGATGCGAGCATGGCAAAAGCAATGGAAGTTGCTGAAGTCGATAGTATTCTGATTGGTGATTCATTGGGGATGACCATTCAAGGCAATGACTCGACTTTACCTGTCACTGTTGAAGATATGGTATATCACACTGCAGCAGTGCGTCGTGGCAATAAACATGCGTTTATTTTGACTGATTTGCCATTTATGACCTATGCCACTTTGAATGACGCTTTAGTGAATTCAAAGATCGTGATGCAAGCAGGCGCACAGATGGTCAAATTGGAAGGTGGCGCATGGTTGTCAGAAACAGTTGAAGTATTGACCCGTAATGGTATTCCAGTGTGTGTGCATTTAGGGTTAACTCCGCAATCGGTTCATGTGTTTGGCGGTTATAAAGTGCAAGCACGTACACGCGAAACCGCGGATCAACTCATTGCAGATTGTAAAGCTGTGGTTGATGCAGGTGCAGCAATTTTACTTTTGGAATGTGTTCCTGCCCAAGTGGGTAAAGAAATTAGTGAATTATTCCCAAATACACCTGTGATTGGGATCGGTGCCGGTGCAGAAACGGATGCTCAAGTCTTGGTTCAACAAGATATGTTGGGACTGACGTTTAGTCACGTGGCGAAATTTGTTCGCAACTTTATGAAAGAGCAAGCAGGGGAAACAGCAATTGTGGATGCGTTTAAGGCGTATCATGCTGCCGTACTTGATGGTAGTTTCCCTGCCAAAGAACATACATTCCAAATTGAGCTGTAAGACATGAAAACTGAAACAACGATTCAAGGTTTAAGTGCATCGCTAAATCCAGCACGTGCTGCGCGCAAAATCATTGGTTTTGTACCAACGATGGGGAACTTGCATGAAGGTCACCTTAATTTAGTTCGTGAAGCACGTAAACTGTGTGATGTCGTGGTGGTGAGTATTTTCGTTAACCCAATTCAGTTTGGTCCAAATGAAGACTTTGACAACTATCCACGTACTTTGGAACAAGATCAGCACTTATTGGCTGAAGTGGGTTGTGACATCGTGTTTGCACCGACTGTTGAACAAATGTATGGCAACAAACCGCGCTTAACCAATATTAGCGTGGGCGGTATTACCAATGATTTGTGTGGCGAACAGCGTCCGGGTCATTTTGACGGTGTTGCTGTTGTTGTGACAAAACTCTTTAATATTGTTCAACCGAATTTTGCATTCTTTGGGCAAAAAGATTACCAGCAACTTGCAGTGATTCGTCAGTTTGTACGTGACTTAAATATTCCACTAGAAGTGATTGGTGTGCCGATTACTCGTGCTGAAGATGGTTTGGCATTGAGCTCACGCAATGGTTATTTAAGTGCGGAAAATCGTGCGATTGCACCAACGATTTACCAAAGCTTGAAAACGGCTGAGGCAGAATTACATGCTGGAACTCGACTGGCAGATGTGTTAGCGAATATTAAAGCAACATTGACAGCAGCGGGTTTTGTTGTGGACTATGTTGAAGCACGTACACCTGAATTACAGAAAATTGAAGAATTTGATCAAGACGTGGTGTTGTTTATTGCGGCTAAATTAGGCGCAACACGTCTTATTGATAATATGCAGGTTAAATATACTGCAGTTTAAAACGGCTATGGGGTAGCAAGCGATGAAGCGCATTTTAATTGTTACAGGACAATCTGGATCTGGAAAGTCATCTGCATTACAGATACTTGAGGATTTGGGCTATTACTGTATCGATAATTTGCCATTGGCCTTACTCCCCGAAATTGTTGAAAAACTCGATTCAGAAAATAATCTTGAACAATTGGCACTGGGTGTGGATGTCCGCAGTACACGTGCAGATTTACAAGAGTTCGATTTGGTTTTTCAACAGCTACAACGCCATGGCTCAGTCGATATTATTTATTTGACCACGCGTGATCAGGAATTGATTGCGCGATTCAGTTCATCTCGACGTCCCCATCCGTTGGCAAGTCGTTTCAAAAGTTTAAATGAGTGCATACAGGAAGAAAAATCTTTACTGTTGCCGATTCAATTACGCTCGACAGTACATATTGATACTACAGACAAGAGCGTACATGATTTAAAACATACCTTGCTGTCTAAACTCGGACAGGCAGATAATTTAATTTTGATCTTACAGTCTTTTGGCTATAAGCATGGTATTCCACTCGATGCAGATTATGTTTTTGACGTCCGTCATTTGCCCAATCCGCACTGGGATATGGAATTACGTAAGTATTCAGGATTAGATGAGCCAGTTCGTCAATTTTTACAGCAAAGTGAACAAACCAATGAAATGTTCCAAGATATTTATAATTTCTTGGATAAATGGCTGCCGGCATTTGCCGAAGGGCATCGTCATTACATGACGGTGTCGATCGGTTGTACAGGTGGGCAACACCGTTCGGTATATATCGTAGATAGACTAAAAAAAGCACTTGAGGCAAAATGGTCTATTCAGGTTCTACATAGAGAAATGAAGCACTGGTCATGATCGACACAACTGTTGACGTAATTAATAAACTGGGTTTACATGCGCGTGCATCTGGCAAGCTAATCGAAGTCACGACCAAATTTCGCTCGTCGATTCAAATTGGTAAGGGTGGAAAATTAGTAGATGCCAAAAATATTATGTCTTTGCTGATGCTTGGTGCAGGCAAGGGCACAACTTTACGCTTAGTGATTGAAGGTGCAGATGAAGAAAAAGCTTTATCTGAAATTCAAGCACTGTTTGCGGCAAAATTTTACGAGGCAGATTAAACGTGGCACGTCGACCGAACCGCTATACCGAAGAAGACTTTGAATCCTTAGAAGGACGTGCAAGTAAAACTGAGCAAAAGAAAGCTGTACAACGTATGGCTGCTTTGGGCGAGGAACTTGCAAAACTGAATCCTAAACAGATTAAAAATCTTCCTGTTGAAGAGCGTCTGATCGAAGCACTACTAGATGCACAAACAATTACTTCACATGAAGCGCGACGCCGTCAGTTTCAACGTGTAGGTAAATTACTGCGTAATGAAGATGAAACCATGATTTTATCTTACTTAACCCCGCAGCAAGGTGCGAAAAAAACAGCGCAGCTTCAACGCTGGACTGAACGTATGATTGCCCAAGGTGATCCCGTCATTAAAGAGTTCATGAAAGCACATAATGCTGCTGAACATCATCCTATTCGTCAGCATATTTTGCGTATTCAACGTGATATAGCAAAAAATGTAAGCGAAGAAGAACTGACTGCGTCAAAGTTGAAATTGTTTAACTACATTCAACAAGTGGCTTTATTATCTGATAACTAATGCATGATTAGATAGCCAAGTACTTAGATAGCTCAATGATCAGAGAATTCAACATGATCTGATCATTGAAGCAAAACGTGAAGTTATAGACTTCACATCAAAAAAGCGACCTGATTAGGTCGCTTTTTTTGCTTAAATGATTGAAAAAATCATGCTTGGCTTTTGAGTTTTAACATTAACCAAATTCACCAACAGCGCGCTCTTTAGCCCATTCACGGAGAACGAACTTCTGAAGTTTACCTGTCGAGGTTTTTGGAATTTCGGTAATCACTACATCTTTAGGTACTTTGAAACGTGCAAGGTGCTGCTTACAGAATTCGATCAGTTCTTCAGGCGTTGCTTCTTTACCTGCTTTTAATTCAATAAAGGCACAAGGCACTTCTTGCCAACGAGGGTCAGGTTTTGCAACCACTGCAGCTGTCAGTACAGCAGGGTGTTGATATAGAATTTCTTCTACTTCGAGCGATGAAATGTTTTCACCCCCTGAAATGATCACATCTTTAGAGCGGTCAGTAATTTTGGCATAACCGTCAGGTTGGCAGACTGCTAAGTCGCCGGTATGGAACCAGCCACCGGCAAAGGCTTCAGCCGTTGCTTCTGGGTTTTTCAAATAACCTTTCATTACGATGTTGCCACGGAACATGATTTCACCCATGGTCTGGCCATCATGCGGAACAGGTAACATGGTCTCAGGATCAATGACTTTCATGCCATCTTGAAGCGGGTATGGCACACCTTGGCGAGAATGCAACTGTGCTTGTTCTTGAATGGAAAGATCAGACCAACCAGCTTGCGATGCGCAAAGTGCCGATGGACCATATGTTTCAGTCAAACCATAAACATGTGTGACATTGATACCAATATTACGCATCCCTTCAATAATCGCTGCAGGTGGCGCTGCACCAGCAACCATCACTTCAACGCGATGGTCAAATTGTGCTTTTTTCTCTTCAGGCGTATTGATCATCATTGAAAGTACGATTGGCGCACCGCAGAAATAATCTACTTTGTGTTCTGCGATCAGTTTGAAAATCAGTTCAGGGTCGATTTTACGTAGACAAATATTGGTTCCACCATTGGCTGCCATTGTCCAAGCAAAGCACCAGCCATTACAGTGGAATAGAGGAAGCGTCCACAGATACGTTGCACGTGGCGTCATGCCGCAAGCAATGATGTTACTCGCTGCATTGATATATGCGCCGCGGTGATGATACACCACGCCTTTTGGATTCCCTGTGGTACCCGAGGTATAGCTTAAACTAATCGCATCCCATTCATCTTGAGGTAAGTGCCACTCAAAGTTGGCATCGCCTTGCGCCAACCAGTCTTCAAATTCAATTTGTCCAATCGGTTGTGCTGTGCCTTCAAATTCAGCATCTGCAACATCAATGACATAAATCTCTTGATCGATTAAAGCTAAAGCTTCGGTGGCAACTTGAGCAAATTCAGGGTCAACCAACAGGACTTTGGTTTCTGCATGTTCCAGCATGAAGGCAATGGTTTTCGCATCAAGGCGTGTATTTAGCGTATTTAGTACAGCACCCGCCATCGGTACGGCAAAGTGTGCTTCAACCATAGCCGGAACGTTCGGTAATAACACAGACACGGTGTCGTTTTTGCCAATGCCTAATTGTTGCAACTGATGTGCAAATTGACGACAGCGGTTATATGTTTGGCGCCATGAAATATGACGATTGCCATGGATAATGGCATCCTGATCAGGATAAATATAAGCTGCACGCTCTAAATAACGTAGAGGCGAAAGTGCCACAAAATTTGCCGGGGTCCGTGGCAATTCATCGTATGCGCTAACCATCGTGGTACTCCAAGTCCATGTCTATTTGTTTTAAATCTGACTTAACAATAATTCAGTCCGTAGCTTCTCTGCATTTATGCTTTAGTCGAGTATTTACACTAAATTCTTAAGTTATTGAAATTGAATAAAATAAAAACAGTAAAGTGACGAAAATGAACCCTGTGGTTCTCAAAATTGATTTTTTAGCATAAATAATTTAGTTGAAAAATATATAGGTGTTGTTGGTTTTTATACTGATTTGGCAGATATTTCTGTGTGTGATCTTTTTTATTGATTCGGTTTGAATGATGCTTAACGAATAATGTAGAGCGCCTTGAATAGTCTTTGTGGGGATATAAACGAATGATATTTTCTTTAATTGATCGTGGATTATTTGCTGTTTTATAACAATAAACTTAAATTTGAGTAGATGCTGAACTTCGTATAATCTAAGTAAAAAATCAAGATGGCTTGTGCATCAACATTGCAAAAGCGGAAATCAAAAATAAAACAATACGGCTGAATACAATAAAAAGTATGGCGATAAGGATGAATATGACAATTCAACACGACATTGCATGGGAAAATTGGTCAGGTGCTCAGAAGTCGATCCCGAAGTCATTTATACAACCGAAAAATCTTGAGCAGTTAATGGAGGTGGTTCAATCCCAACCTAAGATTCGTATGGTTGGCGCAGGGCACTCTTTTAGCCCTTTGGCAAAAACTACAGATACCTTAGTAAGTTTAGATCATCTCAAAGGTATTCTAGATATCGATGCTGAACGCTGCCAAAGTACCGTCCAAGCTGGCACACGATTATTTGATTTGGGCGAGAAGCTCGCGTCTTTTGATCAGGCACTGATCAATCAAGGAGATATTGATCGTCAAAGTTTGGCTGGAGCTATCGCAACAGGGACACATGGCACAGGACTCGAATTGCCGTGTTTATCGGCACTGGTTAAGGGGTTTGAGTTATTAACCGCGCAGGGCGAGTTACTACAATGCAGTGCTGAACAGAACAGCGAAATTTTCCAAGCAGGGCGTGTTTCACTCGGGAGTTTAGGCGTGCTGACGCATGTACAGCTGCAAAATCGACCGATGTATAAACTCAAAGAACAGACGCGATTATGTCCACTGAACGATGTCATGCAGAATATGCAGCAATGGCAATATGAACATCGACATATTGAGTTCTGGGCATTTAGTCATGCCGATCAGGTTATTTTAAAAACCTTAGATGAGACGGAAGATAACCTTCAACCTCGAAAAGAACAGTGCTTAGATGACGACGTATTACTCAAACTTTGTGCAGAATTGACGCGAATTTTTCCACCACTGAATCCATGGCTACAAAAATTATTAGGTGTTTTTGTCAAACCTTCGATCAACGTAGACTGGTCAAGTCGAATTTTTCCTTCTGCTCGAAGTACCAAATTTAATGAGATGGAATACCAGATTCCGCTGCAACACGGGATGAATTGTTTAGAAGAAATTTTGCATACCCTTCGACGACATAAGGTTCCGATGTTTTTCCCGCTAGAATATCGACTTGTACGTGGGGATGATATTTGGCTCAGTCCGTTTTATCAGCAAGATTCGGCCTCAATTTCGGTGCATCAGTTCTATAAGCAAGATTATCAAGTCATCTTTAAGCTCGTGGAGCCGATTTTTTTAAAATATGGCGGGCGTCCGCATTGGGGGAAATTGCATAGCCTAAATGCGCGGCAGCTTCAAAATGTGTACCCCAAGTGGCAAGATTTTTTGAATATTCGACAAGAATTAGATCCTCAGCAAAAGTGGCTCAGTCCAGAGCTACAGCAATTACTGATTGAATAAGCGTCGTGGAAGGTTAAACACTGAAGACCAATTGAACGATATGAAAAAGGGGATGGCATGGATGCATATTTTCAACAGTTGAATACGCTGTTAAAGCAAAACGGGACGGGGATGCCCCAGTTAATCGTGGATGTTGATGCATTAAATCACAACTTGGTGATCACTCAGCAGCAAATACCACATAGTCTGCATCCGCGCTTGGTAGTGAAATCCTTGGCGTGCATGGCATTGCTTCAACACTGTGCTACACAGCTCAAGACACAGCGTTTCATGCTATTTCATTTTGCACATCTGAAAACACTTTTCGAGTCGATGCCACAAGCCGATGTGTTGTTTGGAAAACCGATGCCAATTCAGGCCTTGAAGCATGCAGACAAGGCAGTTTTGCAGGCCACGCAATCGCAAGTGCAATGGCTGATTGATAGTGAACAGCGTTTAGCCCAATACCTCAAATTTGCTGAGCAGCATCAACTGTGTCTACGCATCAATATTGAAATCGATGTGGGTTTACACCGCGGTGGTCTGAAAACGATCGATGAGCTAAAGGCTATTTTGGATGTAATCGTTCAACATCCTCAACATTTAAAATTTTCAGGATTGATGGGCTATGACGCACATGTGGCGAAGATTCCACGACTGATTCAATCTGCTGAACAGACTTATCAACAATCCCAGAAAAGTTATCAACAATTCAAAGCTTATGTACAACAGCGCTATCCAACTTTATGTGATGAACACACCTGTTGGAATGGTGGTGGTAGTCCTAGTTTTAGTTTTCATTATCAGCAGAGCGTCTGTAACGAAGTCTCGTTTGGCTCGATGTTATTAAAACCCGCAGATTTTGAACTGAAAAATTTACAAGCTTTCCAAAGTGCCTTGTGGCTCGCCACACCAGTGTTAAAAGTGTTGCCGCGGACTGAATTACCACAGTTAGAATGGCTCAGTCGTTGGGCAAAATCTCAGGCTGTGTTTATTTATGGAGGCTATTGGCGAGGGGACTATGTTTATCCTCAAGGCAGTCAGCCCCATGCATTATATGGTCGAAGTAGTAATCAGGAACTTGTGCAAATTCCGCAGACAAGTAGCATAGACATAGATGATTATATTTTTTTACGCCCTGCGCAAAGTGAAATGATCATCCCTCAATTTGCACAGCTTTGGTTGTATCAATCAGATCAATTGATCGCCTTAGAGACATTCAGAGAATAAAAAAGCGTCCTTACGTTCTTTGGTTCAATTGTTTCGCAATTTTTTTTTACGTGCGTAACATCAGTTATAAATGAGAACGTGATTATTATGTTGACAGCATAAAGCGCATTTCAGTTGAAATCTGCTTGAATTATCAGGAGTCTTGTAAAAGGCGGTAGAAAAATCAACTTCCATGGGATTAGAGGTTTATTAAAGTTGGCAGGGCGTGTAAAATTTAGGTCGAATTTTATTTATCCACCGTTTTTATCTTTTGGGGGGTCTCCCTCGATCATAATCTCGCGGTGACATGCTCCATTGTACGGGGCATCACTCCTTAAGGATTTTTATATGCCAATTATCACTTTGCCAAATGGCGATCAAAAAGAATTTGATCATGCCGTGTCTGTGATGGAAGTTGCTCAAAGCATCGGTCCTGGTCTAGCAAAAAATACAGTTGCGGGTCGTGTAAACGATCGTTTAGTTGATGCGTGTGATTTAATTACAGAAGATGCAAGCCTACAAATTATCACGCCTAAAGATGAAGATGGTATTCACATCATTCGTCACTCTTGTGCGCACTTGGTGGGTCATGCCGTTAAGCAATTGTTCCCAGAAGCAAAGATGGTCATTGGTCCTGTCATTGAAGAAGGTTTCTACTATGACATCTGGATGCCACGTCCGTTTACTTTAGACGACATGGCAGCAATCGAAGAGCGCATGAAAAAGCTCATCGACCAAGACTACGATGTCATCAAAAAAATGACTCCACGTGATGAAGTGATTAAAGAGTTCACTGCACGTGGCGAAGAATACAAACTGCGTCTGATCGAAGACATGCCTGAAGAAACTGAAATGGGCTTGTACTACCATCAAGACTACTTGGATATGTGCCGTGGTCCGCACGTTCCAAATACCAAATTCTTAAAATCGTTCAAGTTGACTAAAATCTCTGGTGCTTACTGGCGCGGTGATGCGAAAAACGAACAGCTACAACGTATTTACGGTACAGCTTGGGCGGACAAAAAACAGTTAGCTGCCTACATCAAACGTATTGAAGAAGCTGAAAAACGCGATCATCGTAAAATTGGTAAAGCGTTAGACTTGTTCCATATGCAAGAAGAAGCGCCGGGTATGGTGTTCTGGCATCCAAACGGTTGGACTATTTACCAAGTGCTTGAACAATACATGCGTAAAGTTCAACAAGCCAACGGTTACCAAGAAATCCGTACACCGCAAGTGGTTGATTTCACGCTTTGGGAAAAATCAGGTCACGCAGCAAACTATGCTGAAAACATGTTTACGACTCACTCAGAGAACCGTAACTATGCAGTAAAACCAATGAACTGCCCATGTCACGTGCAAGTCTTCAACCAAGGTTTGAAATCTTACCGTGATCTTCCAATTCGTTTGGCTGAGTTTGGTTCATGTCACCGTAACGAACCATCAGGTTCATTACACGGCATTATGCGTGTACGTGGCTTTACGCAAGATGATGCGCATATCTTCTGTACCAAAGAACAAATCGGTACTGAAGTTGCAGACTTTATTAAACTGACATTAGATGTATATAAAGACTTCGGCTTTGAAGAAGTACAAATGAAGTTGTCGACACGTCCAGAAAAACGTGTGGGTGATGACAAACTTTGGGATATGGCGGAAAAATCTTTGGCAGATGCTTTAGATGCTGCTGGCTTAGAGTGGGAACTTCAACCGGGTGAAGGCGCATTCTACGGTCCGAAAATTGAATTCTCATTGAAAGACTGCTTAGGTCGTGTATGGCAGTGCGGTACAATTCAATGTGACTTTAACTTACCAGAACGTCTTGACGCATCTTATGTGACTGAAGATAACGACCGTGATCAGCCTGTAATGTTGCACCGTGCAATTCTTGGCAGTTTCGAGCGTTTTATTGGTATACTTATTGAACACTATGCTGGTTTCATGCCACCTTGGTTGTCTCCAATTCAAGCATGTGTGATGAACATTACCGATTCACAAGCTGAAGCATGTGAGTCAGTCGTCGCTAAACTTAAAGAAAGCGGTATCCGCGCGATTTCAGACTTGAGAAATGAGAAAATCGGCTTTAAGATTCGTGAACGTACTTTAGAGCGTATTCCTTACTTATTGGTTCTTGGAGACCGTGAAGTTGAGGAAGGTACTGTAAACGTCCGTACTCGCTCTGGAAAAAATTTGGGTACTATGTCAATTGATGCATTCGTTGACCTAGTAAAAGCAGCCGTAGCCGAACGCGGCCGGTACATTGTGGAGTAAAAGCGATTAAACAGCCTGACCGTAATCAACAGGGCGGAAAATCAAACCGTCCTGCCTTGAATGATGAAATTCGTGCAAAAGAAGTCCGTCTAGTAGACGAAAATGGCGAGCAAAAAGGGATTGTATCTCTTGCTGACGCTTTGCGTGCTGCAGAAGCAGTAGATCTTGACCTTGTTGAGATTGTTGCTAATGCTGAGCCACCAGTCTGCAAAATCATGGATTTTAACAAGCATTTGTTTGATCTAAAACAAAAGCAAAAAGAAGCGAAGAAAAAACAACATCAAGTACAGGTGAAAGAAATCAAGCTACGCCCTGGTACTGATGTTGGTGACTACAACGTTAAACTACGTGCCATTATCAAGTTCCTTGAAGAAGGCAATAAGGTAAAAATCACGCTTCGTTTCCGTGGTCGTGAAATGGCACACCAACAGTTAGGTTTGGCTCAATTGCAAAAAATTGAAGCTGACGTGGTTGACTATGGTGTTGTTGAACAAACACCAAAAATGGAAGGCCGTCAAATGGGTATGCTGCTTGGTCCTAAAAAGAAAAAGTAAGTATCCATTAAAAAAGCACTGCATTTGCAGTGCTTTTTTTGCCTATATTTTGGTTTTTTAATCTCAATGATGTTCAAGGGCACCAATAATTTTTGCTGCGTATTGATTGGAAAATAGAGCAAAATTCATGAATGCGAACTTATGTCTGAGGGTATTAAGTAAGTTTCTTTAAGAAAGACAAATTTGATTATATTTTAATAGATATTCAATCGTTGTTTCGATTCAGACGTTTTGAAATGCTTTAATTTAGTTTTAATGTAGGTATAAAGTGAGCAAAGCTTTTTATTGAGCTAACTATGTGAGATCTATTTACATAACACCGGCCGTGAGATGGGGATTTTCAGTACCCTCCAATAGATTTTCATCTTGGTAATATTAGGTCGTATATTCCATGTCATAAAAGCAATCAGAACAAAGTACATTTCATAGAAATAGATAGTAATACAAAGTAGGATTATTTTTTGCAAGATACGCCAAAATTGAAAAAGAGTGGATGAACAGTTTGTAAGCCAGACCCACCAAAGATTCATTAAAACACCTATAGGGAGTATTTAGTTTGGAATAAAAAATCAGAACATAAAATTTGCAATCGAGACACTATATTTTTGAGATGGGATGATTTTAATTCTTTTTTATCATGTTACGAATTTAACTATTTTTTTCAAAAAAAAGACCCCGAAGGGTCTTTTTTTATGAGAGTTTACTCAGCGCTATTTTCTTGGACAGGACTTTCTATCAATGCCTTTTTGCCAATTGGAATTTGGCGTGGTAGTTTTTCTTCAGGAATAATACGCTGTAAGTCCACTGTCAATAAACCATTTTCATATAGGGCTTGTTGCACTTCTATATGTTCATCTAAGCGTAAAGACAGTTTAAATGTACGACGAGCAATGCCTTTATGCAGGAATTCCACAGTTGTATCTTGCGCTTCAGTTGGTTTACCTGAAATGCTTAGCACTTGATTTTCTAAGTTTAGCGAAAGTTCATCTTCTGTAAAACCTGCGGTTGCCACCACAATGCGATAGCTATTTTCAGCCGTTTTTTCAATATTGTATGGCGGGTAATTTGGTGTGTCGCTTTGCATGGCATAATCAAATAAATCGTTGAAACGATCAAAACCAATGCTACGACGGAAAAGTGGGTTAAGATTTAAACTACTCATAATTAGAACTCTCTTTAATAAGCAAAGTTGTAACAATAAGAAATGTTCAGTGATGCTTGGCATCCACTGTTCACTAACAAGATCGTTTGATCCTTGTACATGTATCAATATCGGTCTGTGCTGATTTTTTTCAAGGGATTTTTATAAAAAAATTATATTTTTTGAATTTTTGTACCTTAAGTGATTTTAAAAGCAAAGTTATAATTCACATTTTAACGTTACTTTTCAGAAAAACTGACAAGCTTTCACTGGATTAAACATGTTATACATAAAGCAAAATGAGATTGCCTTACTGAAAATTAAAAAGGAATATAGATGATTGATCTCTACTATTGGGGTACACCCAATGGACATAAAATTACCATCGCTTTAGAAGAAATGGGTTTGGAATACCAAATTTTTCCGATTAATATCTTGGAAAATGATCAATTTCAGCCAGACTTTTTGAGAATTTCTCCGAACAATAAAATCCCTGCAATCGTGGATCAGAATGGCCCACGAGGAGAGTCGATTTCAGTTTTTGAGTCTGGTGCGATTCTGCAATATCTTGGACGTAAAACAGGTTTGTTTTATCCACAAGATGAGTTTGAGCGCGTTGAAGTTGAACAATGGTTGATGTGGCAAATGGGTGGTTTTGGGCCCATGTTAGGACAAAATCATCATTTTAGTCGTTTTGCACCTGAACGTATTCCGTATGCAACTGAACGTTATGTAAATGAATCTAAACGCTTATATAAAGTTTTGAACCATCAGTTGATTGGTCAAAAATTTGTGGCTGGAGAGTATTCGATTGCAGATATGGCTATTCTGCCTTGGGCACTGCGTCATGAATGGCAGCAAATTCAGCTGGAAGATTATCCATACGTGAAAGACTATATCGATCGACTGACGGCCCGTCCAGCGGTACAAAAAGCCTTAGCGATACAGGTTTAAAAAAAAGAGCATGGAAACATGCTCTTTTTTTTATGGAATGAATAGAAGCTTTTTCCACCAAGGTCTTTGGTTTTCTTTCAGTATCTTGAGTGAGAAGGGCTGTAAGGCAACAAAGGGGAGGCTACACCATTTTCGATATAAGGTTTGAACTTGGCACGTAAAAGTGACTGCTCAACCCGCTTATCAATGTGTGTAAGTCCAGAGCTTTTGATTAATTCAGCTTTTTGAACTTCGCCGGTGGCTAAAACATACAATTTAAAACTAAGGTCACGATTTTGATTGCCCAGATCGTCATTGTTGAAGTTAAAGAAAGGTCGCTTTTGCCAAATCATTTGATCTTGTGTAAT
The DNA here is from genome assembly GCF_013419215.1 of Acinetobacter sp. YH12096. Classification (NCBI taxonomy): domain Bacteria; kingdom Pseudomonadati; phylum Pseudomonadota; class Gammaproteobacteria; order Moraxellales; family Moraxellaceae; genus Acinetobacter; species Acinetobacter sp. YH12096. Next base: position 55,477 of record NZ_VPAM01000011.1, read on the forward strand.
CACGTGTTGTTTGGCAACTTCAGAAGGACTTTGTGCATATAAAGCGGTCAAAATTTGTAATAACACGATAAAACTTAAGCAAAGAATTTTTTTCATAAAGTGAGTTAAAATTATTCAATATTTGCGTGGCAGATTAGAAGTCTCATGTATAAAAGTAAAGTGCGGAAAGACTCCCCTTAAGATTTTAGATAGGACGGAAGAAAATTCTAACGCTGTGTTAGAATGCGGCGCTGCCGAAAAGAACGCGTTGTTGACGGCTTAGTTGGACGATTTTGCGATGAAAGACTTTTTCTTAAATTTTACCCGTATTGTTGAAAATAACCCAAGAATCTATTGGAGTATTATTTTTGGTATTGCAGGCTGCTTAGTGCTATTTGTCGCTGAAATTGTGCATGTTCAAAATATTCTTGCAGATTTACATACCAAAGATCAAAACTTGATGCGGGCTGCGATTGAACCGATTTCTTCACAATATAAATGGTCGAGAATCGTTGTAATTGTTGCAGCAGTGCTTTGGTCAAATTTTGAATATTTGAAGTCGAAGAAAAAATTAGGTCTCTAAGCATTCGTTTCGATGTGGTCATTTTTAGTTTTATTCTTCGCGGCATTTGGGGCTGCGACCTTACTTCCTTTACAGTCCGAAGCCGTATTGCTCGGCTTGCTGACCTATGGTCAACATAATCCATGGCTGCTGATTTTGGTGGCCAGTATCGGAAATATCTTCGGTTCCTGTGTAAATTGGTGGCTCGGTTTAAAAATAGAACATTATAAAAATAAAACATGGTTTCCCGTGTCAGAGCTGAAAATGCAGCAGGCACAGGGTATTTATCACAAATATGGTTATTGGTCTTTGCTACTGAGTTGGCTGCCGATTATTGGAGACCCAATTACTTTAATCGCGGGTTTAATGAAAGAAAACTTCTGGCGATTTTTCACACTGGTCAGTATCGCCAAAATTGGACGTTATCTGTTTATCTACGGGCTATTTTTTCAATTACATTGAATATTTTTCAGCTGAATGCGCTCTTTAAATTGAATTTTAAAGATCTGATAAAACTTACGTGGCGCTTCGATTTTTGCCAGTTCAAATTTCTTTAATAGCAAGCGGGCAATTGGATCACTTGGACTTTGTATTAAACGAATATCGGAAATTTGGTTCTTACGATCTACGCTAAAACTAAAATCTATGCTGAATTGTTTTGCTTCAGATTCCGTCATCGGCAGCTTCATTGCGGGGACGTCTTTGTATTGAAATGTTCTATGTTGGCCAGACTGTTGGAGCTGCAAGCCCTCGGGCTCAAAATCAGCCCAGCAGGTTTTGATGGGCTTTCTTTTTGGTGTTTTACGTGTCGATGAATAGTCATCAGCATTAAATTCAAATGGCTGCGTCGCTCGGAAGGGATAGCTGATGCCCGATTCTATATAAGGCCTGAAGCGTGCCTTTTTTACCGCGTTAATGACCATATCATCCAAATCTGGCAAGCCTGAACTGGTGATGATTTTGACTGCGGTAATGTTGCCCGAGTTGTCTGCATCAATTGCGACATTGACAAATCTAGGGCGTCCTTCCAGATCTCCTGGCTCAAATTTAACTTTGGGTGCGCGCATCCAGCTGACAGGTCTGTCTTGCAATATTTTTACTTCGCTGGCGGGCGCAGTCTCAGCGGCAGCATACTGCGTGCACATCACTGTGCTTGCACAGAGCATTAGACCTATTGCTGTATATTGTTTCAACATAGTCATTCCATCAGTGCGCGGCACGCCAATTCATTATTTTAATGCCGCTAAAAATTGAGATTATGAGCAGCCATTCACTTTAAATTGAATTTCATCTTTAAAGTTCGACTTTTTATAGATCCAAAGGGTGCTCGCAGTACGTTTAACCGAGATCTGACTATTTCTTAGTGCTTCAACGACTTTCTGATCGAGTGCATAAATGCCAGAGCCTTGCTTGATCTTGACCTTTTTTACTTGTCCGTGTTTATCCACTTTAAAGTTAAATTTGACTTTACGATCATGCTGTTTCAACTCATGACTAGTGAGATCTAATTTTGGTTGAGATACATATTGGAATGGCGTTTTCTTATCTGCACTTTGTGCATTCCAAACTTTTGAATCAAAGTTGAAATCACATTCAGGTGTATTGCCTTTAACTCTCAAATTAAACGCTTGATAGCCAATAATGGCTTTGGCTTCACCATTTTCTAAATGTGGTTTGACTTTAGCTTTTTTGACAGCAGAAATTAAGATTCGGTCGAGTTGATCGACACCTGTACTTTCTTCAACACTTGCATCGGTAATTGTACCTTTTGCATTCGCTGTGACACGAATAATGGCCGCGCGGTCACGTTGCTTGAGGTCTTCATTGGCATATACTGGTTTTGGAAAAACCGACCAATTTAAACGCGTGGTTAAATGCGCAGGAGCAACTTCAATATTCTGTGCCGGAAGTTGATGGGTTTTGGTTGAAGCACTAAACGCTGTAGAAAATGGAGCGCAGGCCAAAAGGGTTAAGCACAGATATTGTTTCATAAGTCTATTCTAAGATCACAATGTGAGTGATGAATGCGTCGATATTGCTGCGCAGTATTTCCTGTATTGGAAATACTGGCAAGGTTTAAATGGAAAATATGCCATTATTTTTTTGACTGATGGGTAATGTCGATCCCAAACAAGTCACGGGTTTTTGCCCAGCTGATTGCAACAACAGCCATGGTCATACAACCACCAAAAAGTGTCGCCATGATCGTGCCCATGTATTTTGCTGCAAGTCCCGATTCAAAAGCTCCAAGTTCATTACTGCTAGAAACAAACATGCCATTCACCGCAGCAACACGACCTCGCATATTTTCAGGTGGATAAAGTTGCAAAATGGTCTGACGAACCACCACAGACACGCTGTCACATGCCCCAGTCATTGCCAGTGCAAAGAGTGATAACCAAAGATTGCTTGAAAATGCGAATAAAATGGTAAATACACCAAAACCCGCTACAGCCAATAACATATTACGCCATGCATGATGAGTTGGAGGGAATTTGGTCAATGCAATCATAGTGATCAGGGCGCCAATAGACGGTGCTGCCCGTAAGTAGCCTAAACCTTCAGGCCCCACTTTTAAAATATCTTCGGCAAAAATCGGTAAGAGGGCAATCACGCCACCAAAAAGCACAGAAACCAAATCGAGTGAAATCGCCCAAAGGACAATTTTGGTTTTCCAGATAAAACGAAAACCTTCACTTAAACTATCTTTTAAATTGTCAGATTCAATTTTAGGGAAGCTGCGTTTACTGAGCAGATTAATGAGGACGAAGCAGACTGTCAGTAGCGCCGCAACACTGAGCAAACTGGTTTCACGGCCCAAAAATGCCAACATGAAACCGCCGAGCATTGGCCCAATAATCACCCCACTTTGCCAACCAATCGTTGTCCATGTTGCACCATTGGCATAGAGCTCACGCGGGATTAAAAAAGGCTTAAGCGACGTTGCCGAGGGATTATAGAAACCTCGGATGGTTCCAAGCCCAAAAATGACCGCATAAATCCCCCAAGACAGTTGGGTGACATCAATTTGCCCGAGTCCATATTGGTGAAATAACCCCCAAAGAATCAGTGGCATCGGTATAGAAAAAAACAGACAAATTTTCATAATGGTCTGTTTATTGAAACGATCTGCAAAGTATCCTCCCCACAAAGAGAGAGCAATAAAAGGAATTGCTTCAGCTAAACCAATTAAGCCCAGTGTTAGCGGGTCTTTAGTGATTTGATACAGTGAGTAAGCAACAATAATTTCTTGAATCAAAATGGCTAAGGTCAGACAAAATTGATTGAGCGTAACAATCGAGAAATCCCGATAACGTAGGGCTGCAAAAGCATCCTGTGCAGGTTTCATAATGGACATTAATAGTTGGCGTGCCGACATTATATAAGCCTTATTGGGCATCGCTTATAAAATCATCGGAAAATCTATATCAGAAAATTAATTAAGTTCGATATTCGGTAGAAAGATTCGCTTTTGTTTTGAGCAAAGATGCTTTAGAATACTCGCTCCCTTACCTGCAGGGCGTCTTTGCAATGGTGCAGACGTGCCGAACAGGTGTTCAAAAGAGGTTCTTATGCCTAAGATGAAAACTCGCCGTGGTGCAGCTAAACGCTTCAAGCCAACTGCAAACGGTTTTAAACGTCACCAAGCGTTCAAACGACACATTTTGACCAAAAAATCTGCTAAGCGTATCCGTCAATTACGCGGCTGTGTAATGGTTCACGTAAGTGACGTTGCTTCAGTTCGCCGTATGTGCCCATACATCTAAGGAGATTATAAATGGCTCGTGTTAAACGTGGTGTACAGGCTCATCGCCGTCATAAAAAAATTCTTGCTCGTGCTAAAGGTTACTACGGCGCTCGTTCACGCGTATATCGCGTAGCGTTCCAAGCAGTAATCAAAGCAGGTCAATATGCTTACCGTGACCGTCGTCAAAAGAAACGTCAATTCCGTGCTCTATGGATTGCGCGTATCAATGCCGGTGCTCGTCAAAATGGTTTGTCGTACAGCCGTATGATCGCTGGCTTGAAAAAAGCTCAAGTGATTATCGACCGTCGCGTACTTGCTGACATCGCTATGCATGACGCAGTTGCGTTTGCTGCTTTAGCTTCTAAAGCTAAAGATGCATTAGCTGCATAAGTCTTTATGACTTAAAAAGGGACCGCTTTTAGCGGTCTTTTTTTATGGACGAATTTGATTAGACATCTTATTTTTTCGCCCATATGGCTAAAAACACAATGATGCCAATTGTGATTGCGGCAAATTTTATAAACTCAAATTGTTTAAAAAGTAAATAAAAGCCATAAAGTAAAGCGAATAGCATGGCAAAAATTAAAACTAAAGAAAAAAATACAACCCATGGTTTTTCAGGCTCTTTATCTGTTGAAGTGTTGGTGGCGGAAAGAGCTTGATCAGATGTTGCCTTGAAATAATTAACTTTGGGGTATTTTTTCTGTAGTTGTTTGAGTACAGCTTTCTCTTCATCATTGACTAAATTTTCGCGGTTGAAATGATTGGCTGTATAGCACGTGACATCTACATGGTGTTCTGACAGTTTGTACTCATAATCCAATAGTTGTGCATTTTCTTCGGTTGTAAATAAATGGATCGGTGAGCTTTCGTTTTTTACATGTTTTAAATTTTGGATAGCAGCTTCGATTGAATTGAGCATTTCAAGCAGACTTAATCCAACTTGAGGTGAAGCTTGAGGATTCTCCAAAAGAGGGAGTGAGTCATCCAGAAGGCCATAATAATACAAATTATGGATTAGTTTAAATTGAGGCTGAATGTGGGTAGAAAACGGATGTTCAAATAAATCCAGTTGAATGCTATTTACTAAACTCCTCCAACTCGATTTTTTATCAAAGCAAAAGCATTCGTTGCGCTGTTGTTGATTGAGCTCAATTAATGTAAACAGCCCGAATGCGTCATGAAATTGTGTGGAACTTGCACCCCAAAACTCCCGAGGATCACCAATAGGGCTGATATCTAAAATTTTCGTTTCAGATTGGATTTGAACCAGTGCAAAGGCTTGATTTAAATTGTTGTGGAAAACAGCAAGAGGGTAGTTGGTTTTTACAAAGTCAAAATGAGTATGTTGATTAAGTTTTGCATGCTCAAAAAGAAGATCAAATGGATAAAGTGAGCATGTTCTAATCCGCTTTTCAGCCATATACATAATCAAATGATCAACTGAGTCATGTAGTAATGCATTGGTTTTAAAATCGCGAATCAAGAAAATGTCGCAAGCTTGGCCGCACCATGGGTGCAAAATCTCGTCATAGTAAATTTTCTGTTTAAAAAAGCGTTGAGCGTTATATTGCAAACCAAGAATAAATTGCTCGTAATGATCTATCATAATGAAGCATTTTTTATTTTTCAATTGTAAGCTATCTTAGCTTTAATTTGACTTAAAAGGTAACTGCTTGATGCGCAAACAGTATCACTTCCGCCAAGTAGGCGACGATACGTATATTTGGGATGTACATCACTTAGTAAAACTCAGTCAAAATTTCAAGGTTCAGCAAATTCCTGTAAGTGACATTCAAGAGTTGAACGAAGCTTATTGGTTTCCAAAATCTGCTCCGACCACACAGCAAATTATTGAACATCTGGAATTGGTAAATGCTGCGGACTTAAGTTATCCCATTATTTTATGTGCTAGTGGTCGAGTGATGGATGGTATGCATCGAGTCGCAAAAGCATGCATAACCAGTCAGTCGCATATATTAGCCGTTCAATTTGAACAAATCCCAAAGCCTGACTTTATCAATATCGATGCAGATCTTTTAAATTATCGTAAAGAATAAAAGTTAACCTACAGATCCAATGCTGTTATCTTGGAGTAGATTCACCAGACTCAAGTAGATCATCATGACAATGAAAAGAATAAACGTAGTCGGTACATCAGCCACTGGAAAATCAACCTTTTCCAGAGCTTTGGCGGAAAAATTAAGGTTACATTATATTGAACTGGATAACCTATTTTGGCTGGATGATTGGCAGGAGTGTCCTGACGAAATCTTTTTTGCACGTATCGAAGCTGAAATTGCCAAAGCAAAAAATGGTTATGTTATTGATGGCAACTATACTCGGGCGATTCCGGTGAAATGGTCGGAAATAGATACGGTGATTTGGCTCGATCTACCGTTTCCAGTCAATTTATACCGCTCTGTAAAGCGCGCGATTTCTCGGGCTAAGTCCAAACAAGATCTTTGGCCAGATTCAAATAATCAGGAAAGTTTGTGGCGGATGTTTGGTCGAGATTCCATTGTCTGGTGGATGATTAAGACCCATAAAAAAAATCGTGAAAAATATCTACAGATGATGACTGCACCTGAATATCAACATATTCAATGGATTCGATTAGAGACACCAACTGCAGTTGATGCGTTTTTAGAACAATTGGGCTCTTATGTTTTTGATGTTTAAGTTTTATATTGCAAAAATAAAAAGTGCAGCCAAGTTACAGAAATAATCTTTATACCAAGCTTTGCGCCATGCCTAATGTATGGATAGAAAAAAACAAAAGGAAAATAAAATGTTGGCTGAAATTGTTGGAATGGGTCAAGGCAACATCACAGTAGAACTCGAAATGATTCCCCGCAAAGGTGAGGCGGTCAAAATCATGTATGGTGCAGACGCAGAGCTTGAGGGGGAAGTAGTCTCTGTCAGTCATTATATTAATCAACATGCTGATCAGCATCGCGTTCGATTAGAAATTCGTCCGTTTAATTATTTAATGACCTCATAATTTTGAGGTCATTCATACATAAGCATGTTCATAAAAAAGCCCTTCCATGAGAAGGGCTTTTTAGTGTTGATCATATTTATACAGTTAAAGTCCGAAGTAATAAGCCAATAAGCAAATCACTACCGTAATAATAATTAAAGTAATCACTCCACCTGCACCGGGTTTATGGGTTGGATTTGGCGTGTGTGCATGTTGAGGATTTGATTTTCTTTGTTCAGTTTTAAAACCATCCAGAGGAGAGCTTTCAACAACAGGAGTTAAGTGTGCAGTTTTATAGTGATTGGCGACTTTTACAATAAATTTTGCCGTTAAATCTTCAGTTTTTTGAGCAAAATGTCGCAAATTTAACTGTTCTTCAGGTGTATAGATGCTGCCATCTGCGTGATAGGGATGCTGAATTTTAGACTGAATATGGCGGTTTAATGCTTCTAGGCGATGTAAGCTGTCATGTGCGAAATCCGCTTGTGCATCCGTTGGCAAGAGTGCAAGTTTTGCGGATTCATTCGATTCGCTGCTTAGATCGGGCTGCGTACCATAATAAGGTGTGCCTAACACCTCCGGCTCAATAAAACCTTCCGCCGGTTTTTGCAAAAATAATTCTGCTTCAGTGAAGTTATGAATATCATCCCATTTGGGTAACTGCATATCCGCTTCAATGCGTTTAATGAGTTTATGGTTCAGCTCATAGCGCCAAAAAGTTTCGCGACGTATTTGTAGTTGTTGGGATGCCGGTGCTTCATAGTCATTTTCTGCGTTATACCACTCGGCAAGTTCTTTACCAAAAATCCATGCCTGCTTTTTATTTTGTTCGTGGCTCACAATAAAATGGGCAAAGGGAAGAAGTTCAACGTTAGCATTCGGATTTTGTTCATCATTCAGCAAGCTAGAGCTATGTAAACTTAAGCGTTGTACCCCTTGTTTTTTTAAGCCCTCTAGCCAAATTTGGAAATGTTGAGCCAATAAATGCTGTGATAGCAAATCACGAAAATGGAAACTGTGCTGATCAAAAATGTGGTGATTCAACCAACGTTGAAAACTCAAACCTTGGTTGAGAAATTCATTGCCATAAGTGACGAGTGTGAGCTGTTGTTTCCAGATTGGATCGAGTGCCATAAAGATTGGATCCCATTGATATTGTGTTTATCTTATACTTTTTTTAAAACTTGATGCTAATGCAATTTTAACTTGTGAATGCGCTTCATCATAACGGCTAAAAACTGTTAGAATAAGGGGTTTATATTATTTTTTTAAATTGTTGCTTTGAGAGTTACTATGTCACTGGAAGCCCTGACCACTGAAGCGCTCGCTGCGATTGCAGCAGCAGAGGACCTTGCTACACTCGACCAAGTGCGAGTGCAATTTACAGGGAAGAAAAGCCAGCTCGCGGAACAATCGAAGTCGCTCGGTAAAATGGACCCAGAAGAACGTAAAGTTTTTGGTGCTCAAATTCATGCCGTTCGTGAATCGATTACTGGCGCACTGACTGCTCGTCAAGCTGAATTACAAAAAGCTGCATTAGAACAAAAGCTTGCTAGCGAAACGATTGATATTACTTTACCCGGCCGTGGTCAAACGGTGGGTAGTATTCACCCTGTGACTCAAGTTCAAGAACGTATTTGCCAATTTTTTACCAAAGCTGGCTTTACTGTTGCGACTGGTCCAGAAGTTGAAGATGATTATCACAACTTTGAAGCATTGAACATTCCGGGTCATCATCCTGCACGTGCGATGCACGACACTTTCTATTTTGATGCGAATCATTTACTTCGTACGCATACCTCAGGCGTGCAAATTCGTACGATGGAAAATCAGCAGCCTCCAATCCGTATTGTGTGTCCTGGTCGTGTTTATCGCTGTGACTCGGACCAAACGCATTCGCCAATGTTCCATCAAATCGAAGGTTTGTATGTGGCTGAAAACACCAGCTTTGCAGAACTAAAAGGTTTGTTGGTTAACTTGTTAAATGAATTCTTTGAAAAAGATTTGAAAGTACGTTTCCGTCCATCTTATTTCCCATTTACAGAGCCAAGTGCGGAAGTGGATATCATGGATGAACGTGGTAAATGGTTGGAAGTTTTGGGCTGCGGTATGGTGCATCCAAACGTTTTACAAGCCGCTGGCATCGACCCAGAAAAATACAAAGGCTTTGCCTTCGGTTTAGGTGTAGAGCGTTTTGCCATGTTGCGTTACGGCATTAATGACCTGCGTATGTTCTACCAAAATGATGTGCGTTTCTTACGCCAATTTGCTTAAACAGTTTTATACCTCTCCCTAACCTCTCCTAAAAGGAGAGGGGGTGTCCATCATGACTTAGGGTTCGTCCTCTTTCTTTAAAGGGGCGCTAGAGGGGATTAGAAATTTAGAATTAATAGGTTTTTATACAATGAAAATTAGCGAAAATTGGTTGCGTACATGGGTTAACCCAGCCATTGATAGCGATACACTTTCTGACCAACTGACCATGTTAGGTTTAGAAGTTGATGATTTATCTCCTGCTGCAAAACCATTTACTGGTGTAGTAGTCGGTGAAGTTTTAACAGTGGTTCAACATCCCGATGCTGACCGTTTACGTGTCACTACTGTAAACATCGGTTCAGGCGAGCCGTTACAAATCGTTTGTGGAGCTCCAAACGTACGTGTAGGCATGAAAGCTCCTGTAGCAACCATTGGTGCAGTACTTCCGGGCGATTTCAAAATTAAAAAAGGCAAGCTTCGTGGTGTTGAATCACAAGGCATGCTGTGCGGTGCGTCTGAAATTGATCTTGAAGATAAAATCGACGGTCTATTAGAGCTTCCTGCCGATGCACCTGTTGGTGTAAATGTGCGTGAATATTTAGATCTTGATGACAATGTGATTGATATCAGCATCACGCCAAACCGTGGTGACTGCTTCAGTATTCGTGGTATTGCACGTGAAATTGGTGTGATTAATCAACTCCCTGTGACTGCCCCTGAAATTAAAGAAGTTGCTGCAACAATTACTGATGAGAAGAAAGTTGTTGTTGAAACTGATGGTTGCCCACGTTACTTAGGTCGAGTGATCAAAAACGTCAATACCAAAGCACCAACTCCTGAGTGGATGGAGCGTGCATTAGCTCGTGCAGGCATTCGTCAGCACAGTATTTTGGTCGATATTACCAACTACGTTTTAATGGAATTGGGTCAACCTTTACATGCATTCGATGGCGGTAAAGTTGAAGGGGCAGTTCGTGTACGCCAAGCAACAGCAGCAGAAAAGTTAACGTTGTTGAATGAACAAGAAGTTAAATTATCTGAAAACGTGATGGTGATTGCGGATGATCAAAAAGCCTTGGCGATTGCAGGGATCATGGGCGGTCTAAGTTCAGCCGTTTCTGACGATACCACTGAAATTTTCCTTGAGTCGGCGTTCTTTGATCAACTCTATATCGCAGGTCGTGCACGTAGTTTTGGTTTGCATACCGATGCATCTCAGCGTTATGAACGCGGTGTAGACTTTGAATTGCCGATGACGGCAATGCATCGTGCTTCTCAGCTTATTGCTGATTTAGCTGGTGGTGAGTTTGGTCCAATTACTGTTGCTGAAAAAGTAGAGTTATTACCAAAACGTGAAGCCATTGAACTGAACCAAGCGCAAGTTGATCAACTGCTCGGTTATAAAGTTGAATCTGCATTTATTACGGATGCTTTAACGCGTTTGGGTTGCAATGTCACTGTGAAAGCAGAAGGTGAGTGGACTGTTTTACCACCATCACATCGTTTTGACATGGCGATTTATCAAGACCTCATCGAAGAAGTAGCACGTATTCACGGTTACGACAATATTCAAATTAGCTTGCCGGTGATTGATGTCAAACTAGCGAAATACCAAGACCAATTTGAATTGGTTCAGTTACGTCAAACTGCAGTGGCTTTGGGTTATCAAGAAGCGATTAGCTTTAGCTTTGCAGATGCGAAACTAGAGAAACAATTGAATCCACAGGTTCAACCACTAGCGCTTGCAAACCCGATTTCTAGCGACCTTGCAGTGATGCGTTCAACCTTATTATCAAGTTTGATCCCATGTGTGCAATACAACGTGAACCGTCAACAAAACCGTGTGCGTTTCTATGAGCTTGGTCTACGTTTTGATTATCAAGGTGCGAACAGCATTCATGATCTTAAACAGATCCCAACATTTGCACTGGTTGCAACAGGTTCGCGTACGACTGAATCTTGGCATGGTAAAGCACAGCCAATGGATTTCTTTGACTTTAAAGGCGATGTAGAAGAGATTTTAAATTCTGCACGTTTAAATGTTGAATATGTACGTTCAGAGCGTACGTGGTTGCATCCAGGTCAATCTGCTGAAATCTTAGTCAATGGTCAATCAATTGGTTACTTCGGTCGTTTACACCCATCTTTAGAAGATGAGTTGGATTTGGCGACAACTTGGGTTGCTGAGTTGGATCAATCGGCTGTTTTGCAAACTTATGTATCTAATTTTACAGAATTATCACGTTTTCCGTCGGTTCGACGTGATATTGCGCTTTTAATTAGTGATAAGATTAATGTTAGTGAAATTCAGCAACTTATCGAAAAAACAGGCGGTGAACTTTTAGACGCAGTTTGGTTATTCGATGTGTACACTGGTCAAGGTGTCGAAGAAGGCAAGCGCTCATTGGCATTTGCAATTCAATGGCAACATCCAACACGTACATTAGAAGATGCTGAAATCAAAACCGGTATGGATAACATACTTCAGGTGTTGGAAAACACTTACCAGGCGACATTGAGGGCTTCATGACAGCATTAACAAAAGCAGAAATGGCTGATCATTTAAGTGAGCTCACGAGTTTAAACCGTCGTGAAGCAAAACAAATGGTCGAGTTATTCTTCGATGAGATTAGCCAAGCGCTAATCTCTGGGGAACAAGTTAAACTCTCTGGTTTCGGTAACTTCGAGTTGCGTGATAAACGTCAACGCCCAGGCCGTAACCCGAAAACGGGTGAAGAAATTCCGATTTCTGCACGCCGTGTTGTTACGTTCCGCGCGGGGCAGAAGTTCCGTCAACGTGTGGGGAATGAGCAGATCAATTGATCTGCTTTTTTTCATTTAAAAATTTTATTTTTTTAATCTTTTATATTTCTAAACAAAAAAAAGAGAGCCAAAGGCTCTCTTTTTTGTACTGAATAATCGTAAAGATTATTGAGCAGCAGCTTCAGAAGCAGCAGTAGCTTGAGCAGCAGCGTCAGTAGCAACAGCAGCAGCAGCGTCAGCTTCAGCAACAGCAGCAGCTTCAGAAGCAGCAACTTCAGAAGTAGCTTCTACAGCAGCAGCGTCAGCAGCAGCTTCAGCTTCAGAAGCAGCTTCTACAGCTTCAGAAGCAGCTTGGTTAGCGTCAGCAGCAGCGTCGTCAGCTTTTTTAGCACAACCAACGAAAGCTAAAGTAGTAGCAACTGCAGCAGCAATAGCGATTTTTTTGAATAACATGGCATCACTCTCTAAAAAATTGAGATTAAAAAATAACCTGCGTTAGTCTGTTGTGTGCTTTTATTATGCCTAATTTGAATAGGTATTAAAAATGCATAGAGCAGTCTAACTGGTCTGCGTGTATGCTATCACCGAGTATTTTGAAATGCTACTAGTGACTTTGAAAAAACCGTGAAAAATAGGTGAAAAACGGGCATTTTTTAACAGAAAATAACAATTAAGAGAAAGTTTTATATTGGCGAAATAGCAAATAAACTACTAAAAAGAATAGGGTTTTTTATAATATATTTTTTATAATCATCAACTTGAAAATAAGTTTACATGGAAATCCATCAAATGTTTCTTTGTGTAACCAAAGTCAACCAAATAAAAAGGCCATCGTTATAGATGGCCTTTTCAGTCAAACATTCAACTTAGTTGGATGCTTTACGTTTCATTTGATCAAAGAAATCATCATTGGTTTTGGTTTCTTTCATACGATCAAGCAAGAATTCCATCGCTGCAAGTTCGTCTTGTGTATGAAGCAATTTACGTAAAATCCAAACTTTACGGAGGTTATCTTCAGACATTAGGCGCTCTTCACGACGTGTACCTGATTTTTTGATGTTCATCGCAGGGAACACACGTTTTTCAGCAATACGACGGTCTAGGGTAATTTCTTGGTTACCTGTACCTTTGAATTCTTCATAGATCACTTCATCCATCTTACTGCCAGTTTCAATCAACGCAGTTGAGATAATTGTCAGTGAACCACCTTCTTCGATATTACGTGCTGCACCGAAGAAACGTTTTGGACGTTCTAAAGCATGGGCATCCACACCACCAGTAAGAACTTTACCAGATGAAGGGATTACAGTGTTGTAAGCACGTGCTAAACGAGTAATTGAGTCAAGTAAAATCACTACATCTTTTTTGTGTTCTACAAGACGTTTAGCTTTTTCAATCACCATCTCTGCAACTTGTACGTGACGAGCTGGTGATTCATCGAATGTTGAAGCAACTACTTCACCACGAACAGTACGTTCCATTTCTGTTACTTCTTCAGGACGTTCGTCAATCAGAAGGACAATCAAGAAACATTCAGGATTGTTACGAACAATCGACTGTGCGATGTTTTGTAACAACATGGTTTTACCGGCTTTTGGCGGTGCAACGATAATTGAACGTTGACCTTTACCAATCGGAGCAACCAAGTCAACCACACGCGCAGTTAAGTCTTCTGTTGTACCATTACCTAATTCCATTACCAATTGTTCGGTTGGAAATAAAGGTGTTAAGTTTTCGAAAAGAATCTTATTACGTGAGTTTTCGGGTGTGTCGTAGTTAATTTGATTAACTTTTAATAATGCAAAGTAACGTTCGCCTTCTTTAGGTGGACGAATCGTACCTGTAATAGTGTCACCAGTACGAAGGTTGAAGCGACGGATTTGTGATGGGCTCACATAGATATCGTCAGGGCCGGCTAGGTAAGAACCCGCTGCAGAGCGTAAGAAACCAAAGCCGTCCGACAGAATTTCTAGAACGCCATCACCAAAAATCTCTTCGCCGTTCATTGCGTGGCGCTTTAAGATGGCAAAAATAATATCTTGCTTACGGTTACGAGCCATTCCTTCGAGGCCCATAAACTCGGCAATCTTGATGAGTTCGCCAATCGGTTTTTTCTTGAGTTCGGTTAAGTTCATAGGTGGTCAGATAGAATCTAAAATTCTGAGGTACAGGTTGGAAAAGGGAGCAACAAATGTGCCGCGATCATGCAAGAAACGATAGCAATTGGTTTGCACAAAACAATTCAGAGATCTGATTCGTTATATGAAGAGAGATGTGAAAAACAATTCTGTTGCCGAGCGGCATTTTATGTGTTGTGTTGTAAGAAAATGACAGGATTTGAGATCCTTAATTTCTTGAGTAAACAATATAAGAGAGAACACAGCATTTGTCAATTTATCAACCAAAAAAATACGCTGTGTAAAACAGCGTATTTTAGAGTGTTTTTATCGAAAAAATATTAGATGTTTTCTTCGATGAAAGCTGTCAATTTAGATTTTGGTGCGGCACCGACTTGGGTTGCTACAACTTCGCCGTTTTTAAACATTAATAATGCAGGAATGTTACGGATGTTGTAGTTTACAGCTGTTTGTTCGCAAGAAGTTACGTCTACTTTAACGATTTTAACTTTGCCTTCAAACTCAGTTGAAAGTACTTCAAGTACAGGTGCAATGGCTTTACAAGGAGCACACCAACCTGCCCAAAAATCTACAAGTACAGGAGTATCAGACTCTAGTACATCGGCTTGGAAGTTTTCATCAGTTGTATTTACGATATTGCCAGACATGGATTTTGCTCCGGAATTAATTTTTAAGTTGACTCTATGTTTATAAGTATTACATAGCCAACTATAACAATGTAGGGGGTTATGTAAATTTTCGACCTGAATGGTCAGTTTGTCTAATGGATGATCACGATGCCGATGATCGTGTATGACTATCATTGCTTCAGATAAAAAATCGATAAGTTCCGCCCGAACTACTCATAAATGGCTTTTAAATTGCATGTATGTGAATTAATCTAAGCACAATTCTGAACAGGTTTTTTTGAATAATGTCTGATTTTTTGATTGATGAAGAATTACTTGCTGCTATCGATATGGGATCGAACAGCTTCCACTTGGCTATCGCACGTGTAGACCATGGTGAAGTGAAAAAAGTTGCATCAATGTCAGAAAAAGTACAGCTTGCCGCAGGTCTAGACGAAAATAAAAATTTGACCGAAGCCGCACAGCAACGAGGATTAGCCTGCCTAGCACGTTTTGTAGGGCGTTTAAATCCTGTCCAAGCCAACCGTTTACGTATTGTGGCGACCAATGCCTTGCGCCAAGCAAAAAATGGTCATGAATTTATTCAAAAAGCCGCTGAAATTTTACCGAAACCCATTGAAATCATTGCTGGTCGTGAAGAAGCCCGTCTCATTTATTTGGGAGTTTCACATACCATGGCAAATAGTGGTCGCCGCCTTGTGATTGATATCGGTGGGGGTTCAACAGAGTTGATTATTGGTGAAGAGTTTGAACCGATCCATACAGAATCTGTGCAAATGGGCTGTGTCGCTTTTACCAAAGCGTTTTTTGCTGATGGTGAAATTAACCTGAAAAGTTTTGATAAAGCGGTAAATGCTGCTCGCAAGGAAATCGCAGGCATTGCCAACACTTATAAAGCTGCGGGCTGGGATACTGTTGTCGGTTCAAGTGGCACGATCAAAGCGTGTCGTCAGATTTGTGTCAATATGGGCTGGAGCAACGATCAGGAAGAACTGACACGTGACGGTTTATTTAAACTCAAAGATAAATTGCTTAAATATAAGCATGTCAATGAAATGGAATTTGATGGTCTAAAAGAAGACCGTCGAGCAGTTTTGCCAGCCGGCATTGCCATTTTGTATGCAGTCTTTGATGTGCTGAATATCGATAAATTGGTTTATTCTGATGGCGCGTTACGTGAAGGCGTGATGTACGACCTATTGGGACGTTTCCAACATGAAGATGTTCGTGACCGTTCTGTACATGCGTTGATGGGTCGCTACAACGCAGATATGAAACAAGCTGAACGTGTGGTAAATACCGCTCAACAACTGTTTAATGGTGTGGCGACCGCACTGAATTTGACCAGTGATGACAGTGATTTACTGCGTCGTGCCGCGTATTTGCATGAAATTGGCTTAGCGATCAGTCATAGTGGTTACCATCGTCATGGTGCTTATTTACTGCAACATTCGGATATTCCGGGTTTCTCGCAAATTGATCAAAATCATTTGTCGCATTTAGTGGCGCATCATCGTCGTAAGTTACGCAGTGATGCACGTGTCGATGTGATGAAAGTCGGTGGTAACAAACTTGTTTACTTATGTCTATTGCTTCGTTTAGCAGTTTTATTAAATCATAGTCGCAGCGATGAGATGCTTCCTGCCATTGAATTAAGCGTGGACAATGCGCAACAATGGCAACTTAGTGTTTCTGGTGATGCCAAACAGTGGCCTTTGTTGGTTGCAGACTTGCATGATGAGCAAGTGCAATTTAAGCATTGGGATATTGAACTGAATATCCAGTCGGAACAATTTATCAATTAACAGACCAGTTAAGTTAGGGATAATGATCGACCTATGAAAAATAAAGCAGCTCAATCTAAAGCCTGGACTACGGTTCAGATCGCACGTCATCCTGAACGTCCGCAGTTTTTGGATTATGTTGGCGAAATTTTTACAGAGTTCGATGCTTTGCACGGTGACCGCCTATTTGGTGATGACGGCGCGATGATTGGTGGTTTGGCTCGTTTAGATGGTCAGCCTGTGATGATCGTAGGTCAGCACCGTGGTCGTAGTACACGTGAAAAATTACAGCATAATTTTGGTATGAGTAACCCAGAAGGTTACCGTAAAGCACAGCGTTTATTAGATATGGCGGAGCGTTTTAATCTGCCTGTCTTTACCTTTATTGATACCATGGGTGCGTACCCAGGCGTGGGTGCAGAAGAACGTGGTCAAGCTGAAGCGATTGCAACCAGTTTGGCTCAGCTTTCTTCACTTAAAGTGCCTGTAGTGGCAACGGTATTGGGTGAAGGTGGTTCGGGTGGTGCGCTGGGTATTGGCGTAGCTGACCGTGTGATTATGTTATCTCACAGTATTTATTCAGTAATTTCACCGGAAGGCTGTGCATCTATTTTGTGGAAAACTGCAGAAAAAGCAGAGCAAGCAAGTGAAGCATTGGCATTGACGGCGGATAAATTGCAGAAGATGGGCATTGTAGAATACGTGGTGGACGAAGCGGAAGGCGCACATTTAAACCCTGAAAAAGTCATGCAGGATTTGAAAGTGGTCTTGAAGCAAGCTCTAGAAGAACTACAACCAATGGGTGCAAACGAACGATGCGAAGCGCGTTATCAGCGTTTAATGAAGTTTGGCAGCGACAATTTAGGGCTGACTGCTTAAGTCAAATTCAGGCGCTGCCTGAACAAAGCCGATTTTTAATAGGATGTAGTGGTGGCATGGATTCCATGTTGCTGCTGCATCTTATGTCGTTTTTGTGCCCTGAAAAAATACGGGTGATATATATTGATCACCAACTACAAGCGTGTAGTCATGCTTGGGGCGAGTTTGTACGTGCTCAGTGTACAGCGCTGAATCTTCCATTCATCATACAGAAAGTCCAGGTTGCGCAAGGTAACCTTGAAAATCAAGCACGCTCGGCCCGCTATCAAGCCTTTGCCCAACATTTACAAGCAGATGAAATATTGGTACTCGCGCATCATCAGCAAGATCAAGCTGAGACACTGATGTTGCGGCTACTTTCAGGTGCGGGTGTCCATGGCCTTGCTGCGATGAAAAAATTCGATGTGCGTGAAGATTTTACATTATGGCGTCCGCTATTAGATCTTTCACGTGAGCAAATTTGCCAATGGGCAGCACAGCTGCATGTGCAAAATATTCAAGACCTCACCAATTTTGATACCGACTATGACCGTGCGTGGAGTCGTGAAATTTTGTGGCCACTACTCAGTGAGCGTTTTCCTAAAATGCAGCAAGCCTTGAGTCGAACCAGTTATTTGATGCAAGATGCTGATGAAATTTTATATGAGGTGTTGCAGCAAGATTTAGCGGCCTGTGGTTCATCGCAAATGTTATCTTTGGCTGCTTTACAACAGCTCAGTCAGGCACGTCAGCGTCAGTTGTTATCGCACTGGATGAAAGGTGAGGGGCAATATCGTCCAAGTTTTGAAATGGTACAGCGTTTATTTTCAGAAGTGATTGGCTCACGCGAAGACTCGCAAGCGGCATTACACTGGAATGGGTTTTATTATTTGCGCTTTCAACAGCAACTTCATCGGATTGCCAAAGCGGAATATCTGCCAGCAGAACCCATTCAAGAGGTTGAGGTTGTAACTTGTGTTGCAGGTCAGTCCCTCAAGTTGCCTGCAGGACATTTTGTGATTCAACCCTCAGAGGTTGGCTTATCACCTGAATTATTGGGGCAGCAACTGCAGATACGCCCACGCCTTGGCGGTGAAAAAATTCATTTATATGGACGAGTCGGAAGTTGGCCGTTGAAAAAAGCCATTCAGCAGGCGCAAATTTTTCCATGGCAGCGTCATACTATTCAAATATTAAGCCGAGATAATGTTATGCTAGGCGTCTTTACGCCTCAGGGCTTTTGGTTGGCGCAGTCTGAATTTTGTACTCAAGCTGGCTGGCAACCAACATTATCTCTTAACGCTAAATCTGCAATATCGGATCTTCAATCATGAGCGCAATTCTAAATTGTAATATCAGTTTCATTGGTGGCGGCAACATGGCACAGGCTTTAATTGGTGGCCTAATTGCACGTGGTGTCCCGGCTACACGTATTACAGTTTCAGATCCCGTAGAAAAAGTACGTGAGCTTTTGGCTGAAAAAGATTTGCATGTGACGGATGATAATGTTGCAGCAATTCGAGATGCTGACATTGTTCTTTTTGCCGTTAAACCTCAGGTGTTGGCAAAAGTTTTGGCACCATTACAAGGGTTGCTAGAAGGGAAGTTGGTGATTTCAATTGTTGCAGGTGCAGAAATTGCAACGATTTCAAAACTATTAGGCACAGAGCGTATTGTTCGTGTCATGCCAAACACACCTGCTTTAGTTCAAACCGGTGCGCATGGTTTGTATGCAGGTGAAGCGGTTTCGGCTGAAGATCGTGATCTTGCAAGTCAAGTTTTGGCTTCAACGGGTTTAACACTTTGGGTAAACTCAGAAGCGCAGATTGATGCGGTCACAGCTGTTTCTGGCTCAGGTCCTGCATACTTTTTTTATATGATGGAAAGTATGATCCGTGCAGGTAAAAACATGGGCTTGGATGAAAAAGTGGCAACAGCACTAACCTTGCAAACTGCATTAGGTGCCGCACAAATGGCGATTACCAGTGCCAACAGTCCTGCGGAGTTACGTAAAAATGTAACCTCTCCAAACGGTACCACACAAGCTGCGATTGAAGTATTTGATCGTGCTCAAATTTCACAAAATATTCAGGCCGCTTTAGCCGCAGCGCAAAAGCGTAGCCAAGAGTTGGCACAAGAGTTAAGCGAAAGCACCAAATAATTCGATTTGATTTAGGAAAGTTCAAGTATGGGCTCTGCTCAAATTTTTGGAATCATTATTAACGTTGCAATTTTGCTCGTATTTTTCCGTTTTTTAATGCAGCTTGCTGCCGTGAGTCCATATAACCCTGTGGTTTTGGCAACAGCAAAAGCAACAAAAATTGTCGATATCTTTAGCCGAATTTTCCCCACTTTGGCAAAAGGGCGGGTAAATACAGCGGCCTTAGTGTTGGTGGTGATTCTGTATTTGTTAAAAATGTTTGGTTTGATGTATTTGTCTGGCGTGGCAGTGAATAGTCCATTCCATCTGATCATTATGACCTTTGTGACCATGATTCAGGATTTAATCCGTTTCTGTCGTTACTTAATTTTTGCATCGATTATTTTGAGTTGGGTCGTGATGTTTAGTCAGTCACGTTCGCCTTATATTGAAGTGGTTCAAGAATTGGCAGAACCGCTACTTGCACCATTCCGTCGTATTCTTCCAAATATGGGGATGATTGACTTGTCGCCAATTTTTGCGATTTTGGCATTGTTGGTTGCGGAAACCATTATGAAGCAAGTCGCAATTGCATTATTGACTGGTCTTTAATCTGAGCTAAGACGAGTTGAATAAAAAAGGACGCCGAGGCGTCCTTTTTTGTGGATTTAAATTGAGGTCTAAAACAAGAAATTTCTTATTTAGTAGCAATATCTCACCTCCATCCAACCTTCCTCCTAGAGGGAGAAAGGCGTGAATGAACGTGAATGAATTAGTGTGCTTCGTCCCAGTTATTACCTTGACCGACTTCCACAATCAGTGGAACGGAAATTTTCAACACAGACTGCATGACTTCAGCCAGTTGGGCAGAGAGTTCATCGGCAATTGCAGCATCAACTTCAAATACCAATTCATCGTGTACTTGCAGTAACATTTTGGCTTGATCTTTTGGTAAGATTTTATCGACTGCAATCATAGCCAATTTAATAATATCTGCCGCAGAACCTTGTAGTGGTGCATTGATCGCTGCACGTTCAGCGCCTTGTTTCACCATTTTGTTGCTCGCCATAATGTCTGGTGTATACAGACGACGACCTAAAATGGTTTCCACAAAACCTTGTTCACGTGCAACTTGGCGAGTACGTTCCATATATTCCAAAACACCAGGGTAGCGTTGGAAGTATTTACCAATATAGTTACGCGACTCTTCACGAGTGAAACCCAACTGACGAATCAAACCGAATTCTGACATGCCATAGAGCAGACCGAAGTTCACCGCTTTGGCTTGACGACGTTGGTTGCTAGTCACTTCGTCGAGTGGAATACCCAAAACTTCTGCCGCAGTCCGTTTATGTACGTCTTGTCCATGATTGAAGGCATCGACCAATGCATGATCTTGCGAGAAGTGCGCCATTAAACGTAATTCGATTTGCGAGTAATCGGCTGCCAGTAAAATGCGACCTTCAGGTGCAATAAAGGCTTTACGGATTTGACGTCCAATATCTTCACGGACAGGAATGTTTTGTAAGTTGGGATCTGTGGATGATAAACGACCTGTAGCTGTTAACGCTTGGTGATAACTGGTATGCACACGATGTGTGTCATTATTCACTTGCTTTAACAGACCATCGGTATAGGTGCTTTTGAGTTTAGAGAGACCACGATATTCCAAAATTAAGTCGGTAATCGGGTGGTCGATTTTTTCTAAGACACTTTCACTGGTACTGTACTGACCTGTAGAGGTCTTCTTACCGCCTTTTAAACCTAATTTATCAAACAGAATCTCACCAACTTGTTTTGGTGAGCTGACATTGAAGCTTTGACCCGCAAGATCGGTAATTTCGGTTTCTAAATTTTGAATGGTATTGGCAAATTCCACACCAAGTTGGTCGAGGAATTCCATATCTAGCTCAATGCCGTTTTCTTCCATAGAGGTTAGAACACGGGCAACTGGCATCTCAATATTGTGCAAAATATTGATCAGTTCTGGGTGGGCTTGTAACTTTTTATCGAGTACTTCATACAGACGATAGGTCACATGGGCATCTTCTGCGGCATAATGGGCTGCAGTTTCAAGCTCAATTTGGTTAAAGGTCTTTTGTTTTGCACCTTTGCCCGCCACTTGTTCGAATGTCGTTGTGAGATGACTTAAATACAAACGCGCGACGTCATCCATCCCATGACGAGTTGCCACAGAGTTGAGGACATAAGAAGCCAACATGGTATCGAAATACCAACCTGCCAAATGAATGCCATGATTTTCTAAGACATGTGCATCATATTTGAGATGATGACCAATTTTTTGTACGTCATTATCTTCAAGTAAAGGTTTGAGTTGATTTAGAATTGTGTCGCGATCAAGTTGTTGCGGCGCACCTTCATAATCATGCGCAAGCGGCACGTAATAGGCATCATGTGCATCTAAAGCCACCGAGAAACCTACAATCTGTGCCACGCGGTAGTCAAGGCTAGTGGTTTCGGTATCAAAGGCAAAACGCTTTTCAGTACTTAGACGCTTGAATAACACATCCCAATCTTCTTGGGTCAATACCGTGTGATAGCGTGCTTCACCAAGTAAATCATCAACACTGGTTTTGTCCGCTTGATCTTCCACTTCAGGTGCATTGGCTACAGTCGCCGTGGTGTTGATGGCTTTGGCTGCTTGTTTGTAGGTTGCGCCATTGGGGTTGTTCGGATGATCTAATGACTGCAGTTGGTTACGGAATTCTAGTTCAGTATATAAATCACGCAGTGCTGGAATATTTGGATCGGCAAGTTTCAGATCTTCGTATTTAAGGCCCATGTCGAGGTCGCAAACAATGCTCGCCAGTTGGTGGTCAAGAGTAATCCCTTCGACATTGTCTTTAATGTTTTGACCGACTTTACCTTTAATGCTGTCGACATTTTCTAAAATGCCGCCAATCGAGCCATACTCGGTTAAAAGTTTCGCTGCCGTTTTTGCGCCAACACCGGGTACACCACGGATGCCGTCAGAGGCATCGCCCATCAGCGTGAGGTAGTCAATGATTTGATTCGGCCACACCCCAAATTTTTCAAAAACACCTTGAACGTCCATAGGTTTGTCTTTGAAGCTGTCTTCTAAAGTGACACGCTCAGTAACGAGCTGTGCCATGTCCTTGTCACCGGTGGAGATTAAAACTTGATGACCGGCTGCTTCAGCGCGTTTGGCTAAAGTTCCGATAATGTCATCGGCTTCAGCACCCGGCAACATATGCAGCGGAATCCCTAGAGCACGAATTAATGCATGAAGATATGGAATTTGTTGTGATAATTCTTCAGGCATACTTGGACGGTCACCCTTATAAATCGGGGATAATTCATGACGGAAGGTTGGTTCAGGTGTGTCGAAAATAACGGCCATATGCGTCGGTTGAATACGACGCATTAATTTTTGGATGGCAGAAATGGCACCTCGGATTGCATTGGTATGCAAACCGGTTGAAGTGGTTAATGGTGGCAGTGCATGGTAGGCACGAAATAAAAAGTATGAGCCATCGACCAAGACAAATGGTGGCATGGATAATTTCCTAATCCTAAAAACGGTTTTATTGTACGTGATTTTTTGCCCGCACGCAGAGTCTAGATTGTATATGTAACTTACCGAATCACTGATGAATAGTTTTAATCCATCGGTCAGGCTCATGTATCATCAAAACATTCAGGAAAATGACGAAGCAGGTATGCTGAAACAGAATAATGAAATCAAGATGATTTGGTTGATGACGCTGATCATGGTGGGGATCGGGGCATGGTATTTAGATGTCCGTATCCTGAGTTATATCAGTGGCATCGGTTTTATGCTCAGTGTGATGAATTATGTCGATGATTTACAGCACGGCGCTGATGCACTGAGCTCATCCAAACAACCATTTCAAGTGACATCAAAGGTTCCGTTATATATTGCATCGTTATTAACGGTCGTTGGACTGTTAACAGAATTGGGATATTTAGTTGCGATTGGGATAAGCCTGTGGGTCTATTTTTTTCTGCGTTGGCTGAAACGATTAGAACGTCAGCTGCATCTATTGCAAGGACGTGCGCTTCAGTCGCAATCGAGTCATGCAGCTACTTCAATATCAGCGCCTACAATAGACCGTCCTGAAATTTTTGATTCTGACAATACACCATTTGTACATCCCGCGACGGCAATTGGTACAGCTAGACATCAGGCAGTAGTCAATTCATCGTCTACTAATACACCATCCAAGTCTGCGCCAAATCTATCTAGTCAAATTCAGCAATGGCTTTTCCAAGGCAATCCCGTGTTAAAAGTGGCTGTACTGGTCTTGGTGATTGGCGTGGTGCTATTACTTAGATTTGCCACAGAGCATTGGCAACTAAGCTTGGCCATGAAGCTGTTGATTGTGAGTTTGATCAGTGCTGGTGTTGTCGGACTAGGATATTGGCTGCAAGCCAAAAATCGAAGTTTTGCCTTGGCGCTAGAAGGTTTGGGGCTTGCAGCGCTGTTTTTGACCTTATTTTTTGCCTATTACAATGCCGTGATTGCGGGCTTTGGCATGGCCTGTGTACTGTATGCAGTGCTTATGGCATTGACGATTTGGCTCAGTTTGAAACAACAGTCGGTAGAACTGGCGATCATGGCAATGCTGATCGCCTATCTTGCGCCATTTACCTTGCCTGTTCGTGATGCAACTGCAACGGAATTCATCGCCTATTATCTTGTGATTAATATTGCTGTTGCGGTCATGAGTACATTAAGACCGTGGAAATATCTGAATCAAATCGCTTTTTTGATGACGGTAATCATGGGTGGTGGATATGCTTTTTACCACGGATACACCACCGAACGTCAGATGATGAGCGTGCTGGTTTTAGCCCATGCCGCGATTTTTATCTGGCTTGGTTTTCGTTTTAGTCAGTTATTGGCGAAACAAGATCTTGCGCATTTTCAGCTTAAACCTGCCTTGGATATTGCACTGATTTTTGCTGCACCAGTGCTTGCTTATCTGGCATTGTATTTGATGTATTTTGAGGAAACCGTATGGCAGGCGGGGTATAGCTTGCTATTTGCAGCGCTTTTTGCCGCACTGTATAGCATCAGTAAACGTAGTGCTGTGATCCCACTGATTGCACAAAGTTATTTGAGTTTGACCTTAATTTTCTTGGCATTGATTCCACCGATAGTATTGAAAGAGCAGTGGAGTGTGGTCGGTTGGGCAGTTGAAGGTGCATTGATATTTATATATGCCCTATACAAGCAGTCCAATATCAGCCGTTATTTAGGCATGGCGCTCTTGGTGATGGCGGGTTGTTCAAGTCTGTATTATTTGGTTCAACTGCCACATTTCCCTGCACAGATGTATTGGGGCGTGTGTTTGAGCTATTTGGCGGCCATTATCGTGACGCATGCTGTTCCTGCATTTCATAAACAGCTTTCAAGTTCGAGTATTGCCTTTCAATGTGTGCAAATGCTCTCAGCAACCACCATGTTCATCATGTTGCTCTTAGATTGGCTGCAGACTAGCCATCAATTGGCCTTGAGTCTATTGATCGTCAGTGTGGCTTATCTGTTGGTGAATGAAGGCTTGTTAAAACGAAAAGCTTCGTGGAGTTGGTCCATCATTAAATGGACGGGTCTAGTGCCTGTTTATGTGATGGGGCTGTACCAAGTTATTTCAGTGAGTGAGAATGGTCAGTTACTTTGGCATTCAACGATGGAGCAGATGTATTTTGCATTCGCTGGGCTGAGCTTGACGCTGCTTTGGCTACGACCATTACTCGGTGTGCGTGAAGAAAAAGAATGGGTCAGTCTCGGAATTTTGAGTAGCTTGGCGTGGACCAGTCTGACGCTGATACCCAGTATGCCGTATATCAGTGTGGTAATTTTGCCGCTGATATTTTGTGCATGGTGTTATTGGCAAGCGCAGCAACCGGTCTGGAAAATGTTTTGGCAAACGCGTAGCAGTTTGTTTTTGGCTTTAAGTTGGATCATCAGTTCGCAATTATTTAGTCAGCAGGCCTTTGTGGGATATATCTTGCCGATACTGAATCCTTTTGATGTAGTGAGTTTGCTGTTGTTAGCGGCTTTTTTATGGATGTTGAATCAACAGTTAAAAGCCGGTTTAGATCGTAGCTTGGCTGCCGTGTTGAGTGTTCTTGGGATACTTTGGTTAAGTAGCTATGTTGTGCTCCGCGCCTTACATATATATCTGGATACGCCTTATAACAGTTTAGACATTTGGAGCGATGCGACCATTCAGCTGAGTTTTACTGTGCTGTGGGTGTTATTGGCTTTGGTGAGTATGCGCTTTGCCACTCAGCGCCAATTACGTTCAGTTTGGCTACTTGGTGGCAGTATTTTGGTCTTGGTTACTTTGAAATTGGTCTTGCTGGATTTATCTCATGTCGGCACTCTCATGCGAGTGATTTCATTTATGGCCGCAGGTTTTGCCATGCTTTTGATTGCCTATATTGCCCCCATGCCGAATGACAAGATTGAACCATGATGAAGTTCTTAAACGTACGAGATCACTAAGCTGTAGAGGTCGTTGGCTATAAATAGTAGATAATAAAAAAGCCCTGCACATTTGATGATATGCAGGGCTTTTTATATCAATTCTATAAACCATTATTTGAGTTGAGGCTCTCGTTGGATTTCTTGTGTATTGGCATATTGATCGACGTCAGCATCGCTTGCTTGTGTAGAAAGCGGGTGGTCAACAAAACCCATTTTCGGGACAGGGATTTCAATTTTATTTTCGACAAAGGCATTTCGAATCCGTTCCTGCATTTCATCACGGACTTTCAGGAAATTCTCTCTTTGACACCAAATAGCAAAAAGCAGCTCAATGGAAGATTCACGAAAGGCAGTGACGGTCACGGCAGGTTTAGGGTCGGCCAAGACCAATGGATATTTACTGACGGCATCTAATAGAACTTCGCGAACTTTGATGATGTCTTCATGAAAGTTAATCGCAAGGGTAATTGGAATTCGCCGTATTGGAAACTTAGACAAGTTATGCACAGGTGCCCGAATCAGTTGTTCATTCGGCAAACGGACATAGACATTGTCTTGCGTGAGTAATTTGACCGACAGTAAATCAATCGAGATCACTTCACCTTCAATGGTATGCCCGCGAATCAGTGTCAATTGAATGGTATCACCAACCTCAAAAGACCCTTCACCGATCAAGAACATCCCGCTGATCAGGTTGGATGCGGAGGTTTGCGAGGCAAAACCCAGTGCGACCGTTAAAATACCTGCTGCACCCAAGAAGACGCTGAGTTTAAAGCCGGCTTCTTTTAAACTTGCCATCACAAAGATTAAAAAGATGAAATAGAAAATCCCGCGACGCCAAACCAACTGCTGATGGGCATTGAAACGCATACCTACAGTGCGGATAAAGGTGTTTGAGATAAAACGTGCAATCAGAAAGCCGATGACTGCCAGTAAAACAGCCACCAATAATTCTGTCAGCCGATCGGTATTGAGATTGGCGACCATTCCTTTTAGGCTGCTGGTAATTTCTGTCGAAATATTTAAATCTGCCATGGCTCACCGTTAGAAAAATGAATCAAACATATTGAATAGTACATTGGCTGACTCGCGTGGCGGATGCAGATAAGTCACGTCACCGGCTTGTGGCGGTGTACGGTTTTCAATTTTGACCCGCGGCGGTTTGTCATGACCTTCATGCACGACTCGAATTTGTGAAGTCCATAAACGTCCTGTACTTTCACTATAAAATAATGGCAAAGCTGGTACAGGGACATTCATACGGTCAAAACGAATCTGTTGATTACTCACGTTATGAAACTCAATAGGGGTTACTGCACGAAAAGCACGAGGTTTGAGTTGTTTAAGTTCTGTACGACCATCAACTGCTGTGGCATAGCAAATTTCACCCATTCGATGATTCGGACCAAACCAGGTATCTTTTGGTAGAATAACAGGTATATCAAACAAGGGTTCTCTAAGACCTTCGACAAAACCAGCAATCCAAAGCGGTGTGCTGATATATAACGTTCCGCGCTGTCCGGCTGGAATATAAATCGGATCGACCGGTTTAATCACCACAGACCGATCTGCCAAACGTGGCATGATTTGAATTTTGTCATGTGTCTGGCGGAACATATAACGTTCCATTTTAATGGGTTGTGGAAAACCAAATTCAGGGTCTTGTATCGGATGCCATTGCTGCTCATAGTCAAACTGAAAGGTTGGGCGATGGTATTCCATACGCCACTCTTGCATGCCGCGCGTCACACGGAACAATAAAGACCCAAACTGCCAACTGCGCGGGTGATTCAGTTCAAATTGATATTCCCCCCACCATTTACGTTTTGGGGATTCCTTTTCAGTCAAATCATTTTCTAATGGCAATGCGTATATCCCTTGTCCTGATAAATCCTAAAAACAGACTTCACGCTGTCAGATGCTTAGAGTACACTCAAAACAACTTTTTTCATCATTATAATGCGTGATGCAAGTACTTAAACAATTACAAATACCATATAGTTTTGCCAAACGTCATGGCGTATTGCTTCGATATGAGGGTGATCAAGCTTTTATTGTGCGTCGTGACAGCACGCCACTACTGGCTTTGCAAGAAGCACGTCGCTATTTAGGGCATCCTGCACAATATCAATTATGTAGTGAGCAAGAGTTTAATCAATTACTCAGTGCAAGCTTTGCCGGAGACACCGGTGAGTCTCAACAAGTGGCAGCGGGTCTGGAAGATCATCCTGATTTACTTAGCCTTGCGGACTCTGTGCCAGAAGCTGAAGATTTGATGGATCAGGAAGATGATGCGCCGATTGTACGCTTAATCAATGCTTTATTGTCGGAAGCAATTCGTGTTGGAGCTTCAGATATTCATATCGAATCTTTTGAAAAAAAGCTGTCTGTCCGCTTACGTGTTGATGGTCAATTACGTGAAATTGTCCAGCCTCGTCGTGAACTTGCGCCATTGTTGGTGTCACGGATCAAAGTCATGGCCAAACTCGATATTGCAGAAAAGCGAATTCCACAAGATGGTCGTATTTCACTACGTTTGGCGGGCCGTGAAGTCGATGTGCGTGTATCAACTTTACCGTCTTCGTATGGTGAGCGTGTGGTGATGCGTTTACTCGATAAACAAGCTGGGCGTTTAAACATGACCCATTTGGGCTTGATGCAGCATGACTATGATCGATTGAAACAACTGGTACATCGTCCGCATGGCATTATTTTAGTTACGGGACCAACGGGTTCGGGTAAAACCACAACCTTATATGCGGCATTGTCTGATCTAAATGATGGTTCAAAAAATATATTGACTGCTGAAGATCCAATTGAGTATCAACTTGAAGGGATCGGGCAGACACAGGTCAATACCAAAGTGGATATGACCTTTGCTCGTGCATTAAAAGCCATGCTTCGACAAGATCCAGATGTGGTGATGGTCGGGGAGATTCGTGATTTAGAAACTGCTGAAATTGCAGTACAAGCGTCATTAACAGGCCACTTGGTACTTTCCACGCTGCATACCAATACAGCAATCGGTGCTGTGACCCGTCTTAAAGACATGGGGATTGAACCCTTTCTACTTTCAAGCTCTCTGATCGGTGTGGTGGCGCAGCGTTTGGTTCGAACCTTGTGCCGTCACTGTGCGACTTGGCATGATGCCGATGATTTTGAAAAAGACTTATTTAAGCATCTCGATGCATCGGCTGAATTAAAATTGCCTCAACCTAAAGGCTGTGAACAATGCTCGCATACTGGATTTACAGGGCGTACCGCAATTTATGAAATCGTCCCGATTGATGAGCAAACACGTCGCCTCATCCATGGTAATGCTGCTGAGTTTGAGTTAGAAAATCATGTACGTGCAAATGCGGGTTCAATTCGTGATGATGGATTGCGTAAAGTTTTGGCAGGTAAAACCACCATTGAAGAAGTGCTCAGAGTGACGAATGAAGCGGCTGAATAGTAAGTGTGAAATATAAATAAAGCCCCGAAGCCTGTGTAAGGATTCGGGGCTTTGCTTTAGTTAATCTTTTCAAAATGAATTACAGCATCATATGCTTTGTCTGTCAGAGTGAGGTGAGTTGCATCACTGAGTTTCATTTCAATGCTATTACTCTCTTTATATTTCAGAACATCATTATTCACTTCGGCCATACCTGATGTAGTACTAGAAGTGCGCTCAGTATTATTTTTATCGAGCCAAAATTCGTCTTTAATTTGGTAGTCATCGCCTTGTTTGCTAATGGAAAGTTTGCGTAGGCTCTCCGTGTCAGGTGTTTGTTTCCATTCCCCTGAAAAATCAGGCGCAGGTGTTTGGCTACATGCGGCTAAGGCCAAGCTTAGAAAAAGCATCGAAAAGTATGTTTTCATTGTAAAGTCCTGAAAATGATTTTAATTTTTTTATGGATGTATAGTTAATTATAGTTTGAATATTAAACATTTTTTTAATTTTATTCATTAATCTTTCTATCGAATGTCTCAAGATTTTTTATTTCTAATTTGAACTAAAAACAGCCCAAAAATATGGGCTGTACGGTTTTTTACTTACCACAAACTGACAATTTTCTTCATCAATTCAGCACGAATGGGCGCGGTTGGGTTACCTGCATTGCGCTGCGTTTCATTTTCATAAAACTTTTGCCAAGTTTGAACCATCTCTAAAGTGACATCTTGAGTTTTAAGCTTTTCAACGTCGGCTTTGCTGATATTGGCTAAGCGTGCTGCAGCACCTTCTGAGCCTGTACCCCAACCAATGATGCCTTGACCATAGGCAGGTAAAGACATGTTGTTCGGTGTTGGTGGTAGCGCAAGACGTTGAATATCTGGATTGACCAAGGATTTAATCTGAGGACGGACTTTTTCAGATAGGGTTAATTCGGCAAAACTTAGTGTGGATGCGCTGATGAGCAATGTACTGATAAGGAGAGGTTTAAGCATCATAGATCAATAAATGAATGTAAATAAGAATCGTTATATATTTTAGCAAGGTTTTGGCAACTGAATATGAATATTTAAATGTATTGGAAATGGATAAGATTTTATTTTGAGCTCAGCTGTAGATGTGTAGAAGTAAAAAAAGCTCAAAGCACTATTTTATAAGAATTAAAACAGTGCTTTGTATAGATAGGTACAAATGGATTTAAGTCAAAACATTTAAAGTAACATTAATATTGTTTCGGGTCGCATTTGAATAGGGGCACACAATATGTGCAGCATCGACCAATTTCTGTGCCTCGCTTGCATCCATACCCTCAAGATGAATATTAAGCGTCACTTCGATACCAAATCCTGTTGGAATAGGGCCGATACCAACATCACCCTCGACGTAGGCAGCAGGGGTAATCGAAATTTTATCTCGGTTAGACACAAATTTCATTGCACCTAAAAAACAGGCTGAATAACCAGCGGCGAAGAGTTGTTCAGGATTCGTACCATTACCTGTACCCCCCATAATTTTAGGCACAGCCAATTGAACATCTAAATGACCATCGGACGTCGTAGCACGACCATCACGACCACCAGTGGCTTTTGCATGGGCTGTATAAACTGCTTTTTCTAAAGTCATTATTCTAATCCCTCAGATGATGGTTCAAAATCATATCGTGGGGGATTTTGCTTAAATAATATTCAGTTTTTTTGTAATTTTATACAGGGTAAAAATCAATATTGAACCAAAACACGGTGCTGCATCAGTGGCATAGATGCGCGAATCTGTTGCTGTTCGTCTAAGTCAAAAGGAACCGTGAGTAGTTGAGCGCCTTCTTCTGCGGTGATTGCTAAAATTTGACCGCGGCTGTTGCTTGCTCCAGCATGCCCCCAAGTTTGACGCTTTTCACCATGCCAACCTTGTTGTGCGGCACCCAGTACAGCACATTGGCTATCCATGGCACGAGCTTGCAGTAACAACTGCCAGTGCATTTCACCCGTGGTATAAGTAAAAGCTGCAGGCGCCGTTAAAATGTTTGCACCTTGGCTACGAAGTTTCAAAGCCAGTTCAGGAAAGCGCAAGTCGTAGCACACCATCAGGCCAATATTGCCAAAAGGTGTTGTTGCAACTACGGTTTCAGTACCAGGTTCAAAGAATTTTGATTCTTGATAGCCACCGACAGCGTCACCAACTTGCACATCAAATAAATGAATTTTGTCATAACGTGCTTCGGTACGTTCAGGGCTGATACACAGGCTGACAGTACGGACACGGCCATCTTGAATGATTGAACCATCTGGACGATAAGGGCATGGGAGTGTGCCCGCAACAATCCAAAGTTGATAACGATGTGCGAGTTGTTCTAGTCGCTGCTGAATACTTTCAAATTGCGCCGCGGTTTCACGTTGTTTACCTGCGGCAAAGCAGACAAAATTTTCAGGAAATACAATGAGACTCGCACCTTGAGCCTGACTTTGTTGCATCAATGATTCGATCACTTTGAAGTTATCTTCAATGTCATTTTGAGAATTCATTTGTGCAACGGAAAGTAAAGTCATGCGAAGAGGGTCTCTGCTGTGATTAACCTAAATTAGACATTTTGCTGCTTGGGTTGCTCTAGATTGTCCTGCTCTTTTTGCAGTTGTTTGACCAAAGGCTCAAACATATTTTGGTTGCTATCATTTAGTTTCATCAGCGTTTTGTGTGCATCTAAAACCGTATTCAGCATATTGCTATGGGTAATGTGTTCTTCCATAAGTGCGCGAGTGCATACACTTGGATCACCACAATAATTCAAAATAACAAACACCTGACCTAAACCCATGCTATTGGCAAGCGTTGTGATATCAGAGTTTGTAGACAACATTACCGCTTGGATATGGTGAACTTGTTTGAGCTTCAAACCCAGTTTAGCCAAAATGCCAAGGACAGTACTATCGATAAATGTCGTTTGGGTTAAATCAACGATTGCACCGACGACATTTTGTTGCTGTTCAATTTTGTTTAATAACTTGTCTAGACTAATACAAGATTGGGCACGCACTTCGCCAATAAGCTTAAAAATATGCGTTCCGTTCAAGCTTGCATATTCAACATGACCTGTTGACATATAAATGCCATTTGCAGAGAAGGATAGTAAATTATCCCATAGGGGCACAGCTTACTCAAGTAGCCGAGTATGATCAGAAAGTCGTATTCGGTTTAAGTGATTGATTTCGTGATTAATTGATTCGACGTAAACTTAGGATGGCAATATCATCAGCAACATGGTCTGGTGCTTGAAATGATTGATTTTGCAAGTGATAAACCAATTGACCTAGCTGTTCATTCAATCCACCGTCAAAAGGTTCAAGTGCGCCATCCGAGCAAATTACAAAGCGAGAATAACGATTTAAGGTAAATTCAAACTCTTCAACTTCTAGATCTTCAGTTAAGCCGAGTGGGAAGCTGCTGGTATTTAAAATTCGTGCGGGAAGACCGGGTTCAAATAAAATGGCCGGCGGATAATGGCCTGCACTAGACCATTTCAAGACATGCGTATCGAGATTGAGTATCCCCGCAATCATGGTAATGTGCTTTTCAATATTTTCTTGAACCAACATGCCATTGAGCTTTTTGATGAGTTCTCTCGGGGTTTTTGAACGACCGTGGAAAGCAGCCATCCAAGAGGTCAGTAAACTACTCGTCACCCCATGACCAGATACATCTGCAAGATAAAACATGATTTCTTTATCGCTGATTTTCCAGTAATCGTACCAATCACCGGATAAATAGGCTGAAGGCTGGAAGAATGTTTCAATTTTATAGTTGTGGAGTTCAATCGGGTTGGGCAGTAAACGTTTTTGCAAATCTGCAGCAGAAGGGAGATCACGGCTGTCTTGATTGCGTTTGTATTGCGCATCAATTTTAGTGAGTGCCACCTGAAGGTTGGTTGGAATATGGTCCCACACCCATCCTGCTAAAGCACCTTGTTGCCACGCTTGAGCCAATGCAGCGCCCTCATGCTCAAAAGCGAGCACAATGGTAGGAAGTGTCCATTGGTGATTTAAAAAGTCGGCAACATCAGCAATTGCAATGATCGTTGGATCATACAAGTCTAGATCTTCAATGTTAATCATTTGTACGCTAGGAAGCGCATCAAGTACCTGATCTAAATATGGAATATCACGAGTAGGTTGAATGAAATACATAAAGAATTAGATGAATCCTTCGATAGACAATAAGTGTACTATAGCAAGCTAATGATGGCTGGAGGGAAAAACCACACCAGCCAATTGAAAAATTTTATTTATTCAGTTGTTACCGTGTCGGTATCATCTGAACTGCTGTCATCAATGAAATCGGTAGAATCATCAGATGAAACATCTGTTGAATTATCTTCAGATTCATCAATATCGTCATCTTCTTCATCAATAAATAAGTTTTCTTCAGCGATCCCTTTTTTCTCAGAAATTGAATAATTCAGGCGTTGTAAATAGATGTCGCGAATTTGAGCATATTTATCGCCTTGTAATACACCTTCAATATCCAGTAATTGAGCGCGAGTATCGATTCCACGTAAAGTTTGCTCAGACCAATACGCCACATCATGACCATCAAGCATATATTTCTGTGGACGTCCTTGACTATCTACTGCTAGACCGACGGTTTGGCGCAATGTGCTTGGACCAAGCACTGGTAGAACAATATAAGGACCAGAAGGAATACCGTAATATCCTAAAGTTGCACCAAAATTTTCATCTTCGGTTTCTAGGCCTAGGCGACTCGCAGGGTCAGCAAAGCCTAAAGTTGTCAGTGTATTAACAGTAAAACGCCCTAGACTTTTTGCGGCACGTGTCGGTCGTCCTTGGATGAGTTGGTTAAACGCATTCCAAGGTTCGCCTAAATTTTTACGGAATAAACGATAAGATTCACGAATATCCTTTGGAGTTTTTGCGACATATTGCACAGCAGCAGGGCGGGCAATATGGACATCTAAATAATCATTAAATGCGTAAACTTTCCGGTTGATCGGTTGGAAAGGGTCTTTATCTTCTTCTGATTGTGCTGCATTGGCATTAACAGATAATTTTTTTGCAACTTCAGATGACTTGACCATCGCAGCATGCGCAAGTTGTTGTGTTTTTGATTTATTGGCAGCTTCTGAATCTTGAGCAACAGGTGCTGAAGCTTCGTCATTTGCAAATACAGGTGTTGTTACGACAAGTGACAATAATCCTGCATATAAAAAAGAAGTTTGGCGCATATATAGTCCTGACGCTTTTAGCGCGGCAAAATGTTTGCCGTATAATAAGTAAAAACGTTCAAATAATCCTGATTTATTACTATTAAAC
Source organism: Acinetobacter sp. YH12096 (assembly GCF_013419215.1). Lineage (NCBI taxonomy): Bacteria > Pseudomonadati > Pseudomonadota > Gammaproteobacteria > Moraxellales > Moraxellaceae > Acinetobacter > Acinetobacter sp. YH12096. The sequence goes on from NZ_VPAM01000011.1 coordinate 90,567, forward strand.
CAAATTTGATCAAAATATGAATGAAAAAATGTAATTTGAGTGAAAAATGTGCGTTCAAAATAATTATTTTAAAAAAGGTGTTGCAACGGTGCTGAAATACTGTAGAATGCACATCCATCGGCGGTGATGAAGATAAAAACTTCTGATAAAACAGTAACTTAGTATGAAATGCTTGAGTTGGGTTTTAGAAAGGAAGTTTAAAAATAATTTTCATTACTGGTTGACTTTCTAGAGATAGAGAGTAATATAGCCGACCTAGCTTGCTACTGACGAAGTAGCAAGAAGATCATTAAGAGATTATGAAGAACAACTTGTGTGGATTTTTACTGGTTGATTGATCGAAATTATTTTCATTGATTGATGGTAGAAATTACTCGAAGTTTATTTGAGCAAATTTTTGTCAGTAATTGATGAGCCAAGATTGGCACCCTTTAAGGTGCTACAAAGTATTAAACTGAAGAGTTTGATCATGGCTCAGATTGAACGCTGGCGGCAGGCTTAACACATGCAAGTCGAGCGGGGGAAGGTAGCTTGCTACTGGACCTAGCGGCGGACGGGTGAGTAATGCTTAGGAATCTGCCTATTAGTGGGGGACAACATTTCGAAAGGGATGCTAATACCGCATACGTCCTACGGGAGAAAGCAGGGGATCTTCGGACCTTGCGCTAAT